>JAUTWX010000430.1 GCA_030838385.1 Acidobacteriaceae bacterium | reverse complement strand
GTCGAACCATTTCCAGGAGGTGCTGCTGGAGCACTACGCATTCTTCAACTTCGCGAGTCACTACCTGGCCAATCGCACGGCGGACAAGAGCTTCCAGGTAGACGACGCGGTGATGAACGAGTTCAGGCAGTTCCTGAACAGCCAGCAGATCGCCTTCACGGAACAAGACCTGAACGGCGTCTCGGACTGGCTCAAAGCGAACATCAAGGCAGATATTTTCACTACCCAGTTCGGTCAGGAGCAGGGGCTTCGCGTTCGCGCCGATTGGGACCCGATGATCAGCCAGGCCATCAGTTATCTACCGCAGGCGCAGGCACTGGAAGACCAGGCTAAGAAGGCAGATGAGCAGCGCGCCTCGGCTGCGCTGCACGCGAGCCAGTAAGTCTTCCCTGCTGTCGGCCCTGTGCACGCGATGGCAATTCAACCTGCGGAGGACAGTGACATGGCAGAGAAGGTCCAGAAGCTGGGTCTGGAACGCGACTACAAGCAATACCTCTACTTCATCAATAAGCAAGGCAACGTCGCGCGCAAGAAGAAGGGCGGCGAAGGCGCGGAAGAGGTTGTGGCAGAGACTAAGCTGCAGCGCGAGAAGGGCTACCTCTACTTCATCGACAAGGATGGCGACCTGGCCCGGACTGCGCGCAAAGGCAAGTCTGACGCTTCATCGAGTCCCGACGAACACGCGCAGCCAAGTGGCGGGCACGGTCACTGACGTCTTCCGTCCGCGCGCTCACCGAACCGACGCTGTATTTTCCTCCCGATGTTCCGCGAGAGCATGGGTTGTGCCGCGAAAGATCTGCGTCTCGCCTTCGCGGATCGCGGCTATTCGGTCCTCCCATCCGAGCTTCTGTGCTGACGCCAGCAATCGTGGCAACGGCTCCTGCAGCGGCTCCTGGGAGAGCCAGAAGGTTCCATAGTGCATCGGCACCATCGTCTGCGCTCCAAGCTCTTCGAAGGCGCGCAGAGCGTCTTCCGGGCTGGTATGGACGGCGCGGTAGCTGTCTGGGGAGTAGGCGCCAATCGGCAGCAGCGCTATCTCCGGCCGCAAACGCGCGCCAATCTCGTGAAAGCCTGCAAAGTATGCCGTGTCGCCTGAGTAATAAAGCCGACGCGACCCTCCCGCGACGAAATAGCCGCCATATCCGCGGTGGCCATCCGTGATCCAGCGCGTGCCCCAGTGTTTGGCGGGTGTGTGCGTAATGGCGAGGCCATGCACCTCGGTGCGCTCCCACCAGCGCAGCTCAATGACCTGGGAGAAGCCGAGGCCGCGTACAAGGTCGCCCACATCGGTGGGGACCACGACGATGGGAGTGCGACCGCCGCGCCGGCGCGTCGCCCGCACCACGCGGCGCAGCGAGGAGCGATCCAGGTGGTCCATATGTGCGTGCGATAGCAGGACGATGTCGATGGGTGGAAGATCGCGCACGCGCACGCCGGGCCGCCGTTGGCGCCGTAGAAGGATCAGCCAGGTGGAGAAGACCGGATCGAAGAGCAGATTGTGTCCCGCGGCCTGCACCAGGAAGGATGAATGGCCAATGAAGGTGACGCCCAGCTCATCCGGCATGGCAGGCCGCGGCCGCTGGTGAGTCCCCAGCATCGGCGTCACCGCCGATCGCCACAAAAGGTGTCCCGTGTAGCGCAGTCTGCGCCCGATCTCAGCCCAACGCCCCATTCGCCCTCGTTTCCCCATTCTCTTTGACGTTCGATGACGAGCAGGGTCGCCGTGATCCTGCTTTGCCCGGTGAAAGCCGGAGCCACCTGCAAGCTCGGATGCCGGCGCTCCGTCCGACGACGCGCCACTTGCCGGCCTTCGGTAGCCAGGACAGGGAGGACTTTCGAGCAGGGACACACCGATCGTCCCCTGCGACGTGGAATCGATTCGTAGCGGCGTCCACGGGGACAGGGTGCCATACTGACTCCACTGGTTCCTGCGGAATCACGAACTTTGGAGCTGACGGAGTCGACGATTGATCCCCACCGCAGAGTTCGAGACAGCCCCGGCGACACGAGGTCTGAGCAAGACTGCTTCGGCTCACCTCAATCTGGCTCGAGGACTCGCGGCGGCCGCGGTTGCCTTCCAGCATCTGCGGTCCGTGGTCCTGCTGGACTGGCCACAGACCTCCGCGCATTCCCTTCTGGCGGCAGGGGTTTATTTCCTGGCAAAGTTTGCTCATCCGGCGGTCATCGTCTTTTTTGTGCTCAGCGGATTCCTCGTGGGATCCAGCGGAATTCGCGCGGTCGAAAAGCGCACGTGGTCCTTTCCCCGGTATCTCCTCCACCGCATTCTCCGTCTGGAGATCGTTCTGCTGCCCGCTTTGCTGCTGGGACTGCTATGGGACAGCGTGGGCATCCATCTTCTTCACGCATCTGCCCTTTACAACGGAGGATGGCACCTGCTGGTGCGGCAAGGCCCCATCGACCTGAGCTGGCGCGCGCTGCTCGGGAACGCAGCGTTTGTGCAGGACATCCTCGTCCCCACCTTCGGCACCAATGCGGCGCTGTGGAGTCTGGCGTATGAGTTCTGGTACTACGTCCTCTTCGGTCTGCTGGTGACCGCCTGCGTTCGGAGCACACGGCTCTGGCGACGCCTGATGCTCGCTGCATTGATCCTCGCGGTCGCCTGGTTTACCGGATTCGCGATCATGTTCCTGGCACCGTTATGGTTTCTGGGCCTAGGGATTTATTTCTTGCCGCGCATGAGCCTCTCGCGTCTGGGAAGACGCGTTTTGTTAGCCTCATCGACGCTGCTCTTCCTCGTATTTCTTGGAATCACGTTCGGCAACCGCGCACCTGTCGAGGTTCTCACTCGCCCGCTCATGATCGACCTGGTGACCGGCCTTCTCTTCGGCCTGATGCTCTATGCCACGCTGCATGCCAATCCGGCGCGGTCTGCATATCAGCGGATCGCACATCACATCGCCGCGCCAACTTACACGCTTTACGCAAACCACCTGCCCGCGATGGTTCTGCTGTTGGCATGGGTCGGTGTTCGCCGGGCGCCGACCCCACAGCATTGTCTGGAGCTGGGCGGCTTGTTCATCGTCTTCTGGCTGTATGGATATGGCCTCTATTTGCTCCTCGAGTCTCGGACTCAAGCGATACGAAGCTGGATCGAGCCGCAACTCTTCCCCGCGAAACGCGTGTAGCGGATCAGTACGATCGGGATACGGCGCGCGCAAGGACTGTCACTTTCCGGCTTGGATACGAGACAATGCGTGCAACGCATGCATTCAGTCCTTCGTCTCCCACCACTCTTGGCTATCGGCCTGCTCTCCTCGCTGACCGTGGCTGCTCAGAGCGTCCCCGCCGCTCCATCAGATGCGGCGGCAGCCCCGGCTGCCTCTACTCCGCCTGCGCAGGCTCCAGCGCCGAGAGTTCAGTTCACGCGCACCATGCCGGCCAGGCCGGTGCGTTACTCCGGCAGCCTGGGATCCACATACATTCCTCTGGACAGTTGGATGTATCCGGAGATCATGCGGCTCTATTCGCTCGGATTCATCGACACCGTGTTTGTCGGGATGCGGCCTTACACCCGTACCAGCGTCGCCCATATGCTGGATGCGTCGGCGGGCAGTATCTACAACAGCGATAGCGACGAAGCCAAGGAGATATACAGCGCGCTGAGCCGCGAGCTCGCTCCCGATCTGGAAATACCTGTGGACGCACATCGCGGCCACTCGGAGATCGAGTCGGTATACACGCGGGTGCTTGGCATCTCCGGGCAACCGCTGAAGGATAGCTACCACGCCGGCCAGACTATCGTGAATGACTATGGGCGACCCTACGCGGAAGGCTTCAACAACATCACCGGTGCGAGCGTCCGTACCACCCTCGGCCGTTACTCCGGCTACTTTCGCGGTGAATATCAGCACGCACCCGCGCTGCAGGGATATTCACCGGCTGTTGCCAACTACTTTGTCTCGCATGATCAGGTTCCCTTCACTTACTACAATCCAACGATTCCATATGGGCAGACGTTGCAGAGTGTCGACACCTTCCGCATCCAGGAGGCCTATCTCGCAGCTAACTTCGCCAGCCACGAAATCTCCGTCGGCAAGAGTGACGAATGGTACGGGCCAGGACGCGGCGGCGGCATGGGCTACAGCAACAACGCGGAAAATATCTACTCCATCCGCGTCAATCGCGTCGAGCCTGCTCACATCCCATTCGTCTCGCGCTTTCTCGGGCCGATCCGCTATGACTTCCTCTACGGCAGCCTCCAGGGACACACTGCTTTCAACTCCGTCTACACGCACTCGGAAGGCTTCAGCTTCAAGCCGACCGCCAACTTCGAGTTCGGCTTCGAGCGCACCATCGTCTTTGGCGGCAAGGGTCACGAGCCGGTCACCTGGCATACCTTCCTCAAAGGCTTCTT
This sequence comes from Acidobacteriaceae bacterium, assembly GCA_030838385.1. Lineage (GTDB taxonomy): Bacteria > Acidobacteriota > Terriglobia > Terriglobales > Acidobacteriaceae > KBS-83. Next base: position 7,497 of record JAUTWX010000430.1, on the reverse strand, counting down.
CGATATCAACGACACGACGCTTCCGGAAAAGATCGGACGCGACGATCCCGGCGCCCGCTTCTCGGCCTTCAACTTCTCCTATCGCGTTCCCTTCGTGCGCAATTGGCTCACGTTTTACAGCGATTCCGAGGCACACGACGACGTGACGCCGATCAGCGCTCCTCGACGTGCCGCCATCCGCCCAGGGCTCTACCTTTCACACTTCCCCGGCGCGCCCAAGCTGTCGTTGCGCGCGGAAGCAGTTTCTACCGATCCGCCGACCGGGCGCAGCGTCAACGGCGGCTTCATGTACTGGGAGGTGGAGCAGCGCCAGGCGTACACCAGCAAGGGCTTCACCTTCGGCGACTGGATCGGCCGCGAGGCCAAAGGCGGCCAGAGCTGGCTCACCTATCACCTCAGCGGCAACGAGTGGTTGGAGTTCCAGTATCGAAACGTGAAAACGCCCAAGGACTTTGTGCCCATGGGAACGACCCAGAACGACTTTACAGCGAACGCGGTAAAGCGGCTGGGCAAGGATGTAGAAGTAAACGCATGGGTCCAGTACGAGCGCTGGAAGGCGCCCTTCATCCGGAACGGCGATACCTCCACGCAGAGCGACACCAGCGTCGCTGTGCAGTTCACCTTTTACCCGCGCAACAGCATTCGTCGTTACTGAAGCTGAACCTCTATGCAGCGCCGTTCGGCAGAAAGGTACGCGCGATGCGGCGCAGCTCGTCGTGAACGTAGAGTGCATGGATCATCATGGCGATGGCACCGGCGATAGCCGTCGCCAGCACACGATGGACCGCCGTACTGGTCTCCGGCGTACGGCCGACCGCCAGGAGGAAGGCGATATAGCTTGTCAGCGGAATGGCATACAGTGCGTAATTCACATTCTGCAGCGCGTACGCCAGATACATCGAGAGGATGATGAGCACGCTGAGCCAGATACCGTCAGGACGCAGAGTCATCGCGACCAGCGTCGCTAGTGCCGCACCCACAAAGGTGCCGCCGAGCCGGGCGATGGCACGCACGTTGGTCAGCAGCAGGTCCGGCTTCATGATGATGAGCGCCGTCATCGGGATCCAGTAGGCGTTCTGGAAATGCAGCAGTTGCGCAATGCCTTGCGACACCAGACCGGTGAGCGCCAGAAGCAGCGCGTAGCGGAAGGTCCCGGAACGAAAGGTCAGGTTCTGCACGATCGCTCTTCGCTGCCAGCCTGCCGTGTGGATCCCTGGATCGGAGTGTGTGCTGCGCGCAGGGGGAAAGAAATGCCACAGTAGGAGGATGCAGAAGAACTGCAGAAACCCTCCCGCCAACACGCCGGCCGCGCGGAGAGCTGCCTCATGCGGCGCTCCAGGCACGGCGCTCGACACAACGAGAAAGACACAGCACTGCTGTCCCACCCACGATGCCGGCGAGCTGATGGCGCCGGACATCCCATAGCAGAAGGCCCAGAAGGTGACCAGAACGAGCATCACCCATGGCATATTCGCCGCCAGCTCACCCACGGCGGCGGAGAGCGCCATCCCCAGAGTCGCCAGTACCATGGGGCCCCCGCGAAACCATAACCGGCGCTGAAACGCGCCAAAGCCCACGGACTGCGCGCTGCCGGCGACAACCACTGCGGCGAAGCGATGACCCGCCGCGAGTGCAACGATCAACGCAATGGCGATGGCTGGGAGGCAGAGCAGGCTGGAGCACCACTCCGCTGCATCCCAATCCACACGGCGAAGTTCGTGAGTCCAACCAGCGGTTGCCATCGTTGTCATGCATGCGATTCACGAAGCCGCAGCGCCCGCAGCAAGATATTAAGCGGTGGGATGCATCTGGCTGCATTTTCCGAAACTAGGTAGCGCTCACCGCGATCTCTTCGAGCGCCAGCTTCAGGGTTGGCTCGCTGGCATCCAGCCGGATCGCCGAGCAATCCTTCAATATCCAGTCAGGCTTCGCAGCGACCAGATCTGTGATGGACGCGGTGGTAGTGAACGCGATCACCCGCGCACCAGCATTCCTGCCGGACGCGATCCCGGCGAGAGCGTCTTCCACGACAATGCATCGCTCCGGTGCGAAGCCCAGGCCGGCGGCGCCCTTCAGATACGGCTCGGCATTGGGCTTGCCATACGTGATCTCGTTGGCAGTGATGAGGAGTCCCGGCGTCGGCAGCCCGGCGGCACGGATCCGCACCTCGGCGAGCGGGCGCGTGCAGGAGGTGACGATGGCCCAGCGATCGTTCGGCAGCGCCGCAAGCAGCTCCTTGACGCCGGGCAGCGGCACAATGTCCGCAACATCCTCGATCTCAGCCTGTTCGACGATGCGGTTCTCGGCCTCGTGGTCGGCCTCGGGAAGCAGGTAACGCAAGGTTTCGATGCTAGGGCGTCCATGGGCGCGATGCAGCACCTCCTGCACATTGAAGCCGCGGTCCGTAGCCCAGTGCGACCACACCCGCTCTACTGCGGGTATGGAGTTGACCAGTACTCCGTCCATATCGAACAGGAGAGCCTCTGCGGAAACAATCGTCATGTTTCTATGCTAGCCGACAGCAATCCGATCTTATGTTCACGCGTCTATTTCGATGGAAAGAGAAACCGCATGAACGGATCGACTCGCTTCGCCCAGGCGTCCTCATTGTGACGGGCGCCCGCCACGCGGAGGTAGCGCATCTCGATGCCATCACGCCAGCCGCGCCGCTCCAGCAGGCGATGCAACTGATCGCATCTCTTGATCATGGCCGGCCCTTCGCCAAGCCCCATATCCAGCCAGATGCGCGGCCGCGGCTCCGGGCGCGTTCGACGGACGTACTGCAGCATTCCGCCCTGCGCCCACCACACCGAAGGCGAGAGCACCGCCAGCCGTCCGAAGACATGCGGCCAAGTCAGTCCGAGATAGAGCGAGACCAAACCACCCAGCGACGAACCGCCGACGCCCGTGTGAGCCGGCCCGTCGAGGGTGCGGTAATTCTGATCGACCCAGGGCTTCAGCTCCTCCAGCAGCAGGCGGCCGTAGAGGTATGCCTTGCCTCCGCCCAGATCACGGTCGCGCATGGGCGTGTACTCCTCCATGCGCTCGATTCCGGTGTTGTAGACGCCGATGACGATCAGCGGCTCGATAGCGCCCTTTTCGATCAGCCGGTCGGTGGTCGTCTGTACATCCCAGAAGCTTCCTTTGATGAAGCTGGTCGCGCCATCAAAGAGGTTCTGTCCGTCCTGGAGATAGAGCACCGGATAGCGCCGCTTGGAGTTGAAGTATTCCGGTGGCAGTGCGATGATGACATCCCGCCGTGCGGGCAGAAACGACGAAACAAACTGCCGGTGCAGCCGCAGCCGGCCGGTACCCCCGACGAGAATGGGCTCGTCAAAGCTGACTGGCTCCAACGCCTCGGTAGGATCCGGGTCCCCCTGTGTCACATCTGGAGCTGCGGCGTTCCGCGCGGTTAGTTTCAAATCCAATGGCTCGAAAGTAGATTGCTCTGCTTCGTACACGCGTCTCCTGAAATTGGCGCATCCCGCACAGGCGCCGGCGCGTGGCCGCGGCTCTGCTACAGTAGAGCGGATTTCCTGTAAAGAGCCTATCAAGGGTAGGCCTCTGGAGCCAGCGGCGAGAGAGTTGAGCAAGAGAGCCATCGAACAAGTATGAATCGCGAATATCACAAGTGGTATTCAGAGCGTCTGGGCAGGGATATGGAGCTGCTTGTCTTCGGACACGGCGGCGTGGCGGCCGTCGTCTTTCCCAGCTCGCAGGCGCGCTTCTATGAGTTTGAAGACCGCGGCATGGTCGGCTCGATCGGACACAAGATCGACAATGGAGAGATCCAGCTTTACTGCGTGGATTCGCTCGATGGGGAGAGCTGGTACAACCGGAACGTGCCGCCACGCTGGCGCATCGCCCGCCAGATGCAATATCAGGAATACATCCTCAACGAGTTGCTTCCGCTGATCCGGCGGAAAAACCAGAACCGGCACCTTATCAGCCTCGGGTGCAGCTTTGGCGGCTACCACGCGGTGAACATCGCGCTGCGTCATCCAGATGTCTTCACCGGCTTTCTTTCCATGTCCGGCGCCTTCGATATTTCCAGCTTCCTGCATGGCTATTACGATCAGGATGTCTACTTCAACATGCCGCCCCACTATCTGGCGAACATGAGCGATTCCTGGTTTCTGGATCGCTACCGGCAAAACACATATGTTCTGGCCACCGGTTGGGACGACCAGTGCCTAGGCCAGAATCAGCACCTCTCCCATCTGCTGGGCAGCCGCGCTGTGGGGCACCAGCTCGCGATCTGGGACAGTTGGAACAGCCACGACTGGCCAACTTGGCAGCGCATGATGAATGTCTATCTCTGATGGCACGATCCTGGCAGACACTATAAGCAATGCCCGCTGCGACAGGAGTAAGAAATGAACCCGCGACGGAAGGAGCAAAAGTGAAAAAGATCGGCGTGTTGTATGGCATGGAGAACACCTTCCCCGGAGCACTGATCGAACGCATCAACGCGATGAAGCTCGCTGGTATAAGCGCCGAGCCTCTCCAGGTCGGCGGTGTGCGCGAGGCAGCACCGAGCGGCTACGCGGTCATCGTGGACCGCATCTCGCACGACATTCCCTTCTATCGTGGCTTTCTGAAGAATGCAGCGCTTACCGGAACCATCGTTATCAACAACCCTTTCTGGTGGTCCGCGGACGATAAGTTCTTCAATTACGCTCTCGCCCGCAAGCTTGATGTCGCCGTGCCTCGCACTGTTCTGTTGCCGCACAAACAATATCCCGAGGGCACCACCGACCGCTCCATGCGCAATCTCGAATATCCGCTGGACTGGAAGGGTATCTTCGAGTACGTCGGCTTCCCTGCGTTCCTCAAGCCGTTCGATGGCGGCGGATGGCGCGACGTCTACCATGTACACAATTGGGAACAGTTCTTCCAGGCCTACGACCAGACCGGCGACCTCTGCATGACGCTGCAGAGTGCAGTGAAATTCCAGGAATATTTCCGCTGTTACGTGATCAACCAGAAGAAGGTCCACATCATGCCGTACGATCCGCGGCGTCCCTTCCACGAACGCTACTTGAAGGAGCCTCCGGCATACGCTCCCGAGTTGCTGGCGCGCGTGGAGCGCGATGCGCTGACCCTGTGCCGAGCGCTTGGCTACGACCTGAATACGGTCGAGTTTGCTGTCGAGGACGGAGTGCCCTACGCCATCGATTTCATGAATCCCGCGCCCGATGCGGACGTACACTCCGTCGGTGAAGCGAACTTCCGATGGATCGTGGACGCGGTGGCCGAGATGGCAGTGGAGAAGGCGCAGCAGCACGCTGGAACGCCCGCAGGCGGATTTGTATGGTCCTCGTTCCTATCAGGCAAGCCGGTCACCAAAAGCGCTCCGAGCCCAATCGGCGAGAAGAAGTCAGCCGCGAAGAAGGCTCCCGCAAAGAAGGCGGCGGCCAAATCCCGGAAAGCCACGGGCCCTTCAGCATAAGATCATCGACATCTGGAGCCTCGCACCATGCGCCCATCGTTCACGCTCGGCATCGAAGAGGAGTACCAGACCGTTGATCCGGTAACGCGCGACCTGCGCTCGCACATCAAGACGGAGCTGCTGGCCAAGGGCAAGCGGCGTCTTGAGGAGCGTGTTAAGGCGGAGATGCATCAATCCGTCGTCGAAGTGGGCACGCGCATCTGCCGCACCATCACCGAGGCGCGCGACGATCTATACGACCTCCGCCGCCAGATGATCCACATCACCGAGGAACATGATCTGGTGCTGGTGGCCGGCGCTACCCACCCATTCGCCGACTGGAGCGCGCAGGACATCTATCCCGACGAGCGCTACGAACGCGTCGTCGAAGACCTGCAGCAAGTAGCCCGCGCCAACCTGATCTTCGGCTTGCATGTGCACGTCGGCATCGAAGACAAGGAAGCCGCCATCCGCATCATGAACTCGATGCGCTACTTCCTGCCGCACATTCTTGCGCTCTCTACCAATTCGCCGTTCTGGCGCAGTCGTGACACAGGACTGAAGAGCTATCGCGCGAAAGTCTTCGACAAATTTCCGCGCACGAATATTCCGGACAGCTTCGGAAGCTGGGGCGAATTTGAGCAGTTCTGCAACCTGCTGATCAAAACCAACTGCATGGATAACGCGAAGAAGATATGGTGGGACATCCGGCCGCATCCCTTCTTCAACACCGTCGAGGTGCGCATATGCGACATCCCCATGCGCGCGGAAGAGACCATCGCCATCGCTGCGCTCATCCAGGCCACGGCCTGCAAGCTGTGGAAGCTGCATGCCAGCAATCAGGACTTCCGCCAGTACAGCCGCGCCCTGGTGATGGAAAACAAATGGCGCGCTGTACGCTACGGCCTGGAAGGCAAGCTGATCGACTTCGGCAAAGAGATGGAGGTGGACGAGCGGGAGCTGATTCTCGAGTATCTCGCATTCGTCGATGACTGCGTGGATGAGCTGGGTAGCCGCGCGGCGGTCGCATCCGTTCGCGACATTCTCGACCGGGGTTCGGGCGCTCAGCGGCAGCTTCGCAAGTTCAAGGAGACCAACGGAGACCTGAACGCCGTCGTCGACTACATGGCGGAGGAGACGCGCGCCGGGCTGTTTTAGCAGGCCGCCCACAGTCGCTGACGCGATACACTGCAACATCCTTTGCAAATCATGACCACCACCCGCACCCAGCTCCTTGACGTTGCCTTCCCGGCCGAATTCACTCCCGGCGCGCGCAGCGCCGTTACCACCTGCCTGCGCATCCAGCCCACGGAAAAGGTGACGCTGATCACCGACCAGGCGACGATCCAGATCGCTGCCTCGATCGCGCGTGAGCTCGAGACCATCGGCTGCCCGTGGAACAGCTTCGTCCTCGAAGAGCTTGCACCGCGACCACTGGCCGGCATGCCGGCTGAGGTGCTTGCCGACATGGAGACGAGCCTGGTATCGATCTTTGCCGTGCAGGTACAGCAGAACGAGCTGCTCTCCCGCAGGCAGATGACCGACGTGGTGAATCGCCGCCGCATGCGCCACGCCCACATGGTCAACATCACGCCGCAGATCATGCTTGAGGGCATGCGCGCGGACTTTGCCGCTGTGGATCGACTGAGCCAGCGCGTGCTAGAGCGTGCGAGCAAGGCCACCGCGGTGCGCGCCACGACGGCGGCAGGTACAAACATCCGTGCAAAGCTCAATCCCGGTTACAAATGGCTCAAGACCAGCGGCATCATCAGCCCGGACAAATGGGGCAACCTGCCTGGAGGTGAGGTCTTCACCGCACCTGGCGAGGTCAACGGCACCTTCGTCGTGGACGGCGTAGTCGGCGACTATCTCTGCCAGCGCTACGGCTCCCTCGCCGCAACGCCCATGACCATCACCGTTGCGAAGAGCCGCATCGTCGCCTGCACCTCCAGCAACACCCAGTTGCAGGACGACTTCTGGGAGTACACGCATCGCGACGAAAACTCCGACCGAGTGGGCGAGTTCGCCATCGGCACCAACATCGGGGTCACGCGAGTGATCGGCAA
>JAUTWX010000357.1 GCA_030838385.1 Acidobacteriaceae bacterium | reverse complement strand
GTAATCCGCAGCGGCGTGAAGCCGGTGCGGCGTCTACGCACCGCTCTGGGTCATGAGATTACCGCGACAGCAGAACATCCCTTCATGACCATGACAGGTTGGATCGAACTGGGAACGCTCAAGGTTGGAGATCATGTGGCCACCGCGCGATCGATGCCGGTGACGGGGCCTGCGAACGTAGGTGTGGCGCCAGCCTCGGGATCCGATATCTACTGGGACAAAGTGGTCGAAATCGAAGCCGCCGGAAATCGAGAAACTTACGATCTCAAGATCGAAGGCGATCACAATTTTGTGGCAAATAATTTCGTTGTCCACAACTCCCATTCAGCAAGCTTCGCGCTCCTGGTCTACACCTCCGCATGGCTGAAGCACTACGAACCCGCCGCGTTTTGCGCGGCGCTCATCAACAGCCAGCCGATGGGTTTCTATGCGCCCGCGCAGCTGGTGCGCGATGCGCGTGCGCATGGCGTGGAAGTGCGCGCCGTGGACGTGACGATCAGCGGCTGGGATTGCACGCTCGAGCGGCGCGAGGATGGCCGGCCGGCGCTGCGTCTGGGGCTGCGTCTCGTGAAGCATTTATCGCAAGAAGGCGCCACGCGGCTGTTGGCCATGCGGGCACTACGTGCTTTCGACGGTATCGCGGATATGGCCGAGCGCGCCGCACTTGATCGGCGCGACCTCGAGGCGCTTGCCGCTGCGGATGCATTGACGAAACTCACCGGGCATCGGCATCGGGCGGTATGGCAGGTCACGGGCGTGGAGCGCGCGCTGCCTTTGCTGCCTGCGGCAACCGCCGTCGATGAAGGTATTCCGCTGCTGCGCGCGCCGCGCGAGGGCCAGGACATCGTTGCCGACTATGGCAGCTTGGGATTGACGCTGCGCCGTCATCCGTTGGCGCTGTTGCGCGATCGATTGCAGCGGCGCGGCGTGGTGCCCACCCGGGAATTGTGGGAACAGCCCAACGGCAAGTGGGTGAAAACGGCGGGTCTGGTCATCACGCGCCAGCGGCCGGGCAGTGCGGGAGGCGTGACTTTCGTCACCATGGAAGACGAGACCGGCTATGTGAATTTGATCGTGTGGAATCGCGTCGCGGTCGAACAGCGTGCCGCGCTCCTGGAGTCGCGTTTGCTCGAGGTGCACGGCAAGCTGCAGCGCGAGGGCGATGTGCAGCATGTCATCGCGCAGCGCCTGACGAATCTATCATCGCTGCTCGGCGATCTTATGGTGGCATCGCGCAATTTTCACTAGGCTCCTACCTCCGAGATCGGAGTGCTGCGCACGATGTCACGGCCGTCTCCATCCACTGCTCTGATACAACATATCTGGAAATAGAGGCTAGTAACTTGGACGGGCGGGTCATAGCCTATCTCCAGACCTCGCAGTCACCGCTTTGGAGGGTCAATGTCTCAAGCAATCACGCCATCTCGCCCGGCCAGGCTCACACCCCTGGCGTAGCGGCAACGGTGGAGGCGGCATCATGGGCTCACTCGCGGGCCTGCTCATGTGTCTCACCGGCATGTTCGCCCTTCAAGGATGCGCCGGCCTTGCCGTGAGTGAATCGGGTTCGTCGGATGAGCGGCCGCCGGCGGCTGTCCTACCAATGACGATCCGCACGCTCAATACTGAACATCGATTCACGCAAATTCCCACCGCGGCCGTGGCTCAACAACTTCATGCACTGCATGTGGGAGAACCCCTCAACATCCTCGCGATTTCGGGAGGCGGTTCCGGAGGGGCATTCGGCGCCGGTGCTGTGGCCGGTCTCACGCGCTCCGGCTCGCGACCGGACTTCGCCCTCGTAACAGGCGTCAGCGCCGGCGCGCTGGTCGCTCCTTACGCATTTCTCGGAGCTACGTGGGATTCGCGCCTTCTTGGTGCCTTCACGGGCGAAGCCGCAGACAATTTGCTGCAGGCACGCGGGTTAGGCGCAATCTTCGGCTCTAGCTTGTATCGCGGTACGCCGCTAAAGCACCTCGTTGAGGCATACGTCAGCGACTCAATGATTGAAGCGGTTTCACGCGAGGTGGATAGAGGCCGCTTACTGCTCGTGGCCACGACCGACGTAGCTTCGGGGCAGCCGGTCGTGTGGGACCTAGGCTCGATTGCCAGGAACGGTGGCCCATCCGCCAGAGCACTGTTTTGCGATGTCTTGGTGGCTTCCGCCAGCGTTCCTGGTATGTTCCCTCCCGTCATCATTCGTCTCCAGGATGGTGGGGCCCATCAAGAAGCGCACGTTGACGGGGCAGCCACGGTGCCTTTCTTCGTGCCCGCGGCGTTCGTGCAGGCGCCGTCCGAGGCATTCGGCCGCGCACACGCTGCAGCCGTATACGTCATCATCGACGGTCCGCTGGCTGAAGCCGCGCGCACGACACGATTGACGGCTCGAGGAGTTCTCTCGCGGAGCATTGATGCGGGACTGAACCACCTATTGCTGGCAACGTTGGAACTGACGGCGGCGACCGCTCAGCTTCAGGGGGCAACGCTGCATTACTCAGCAGTTCCGGCTGCCTATCCATACCTGGATGCCTTTGATTTCCGAGCGGTCACCAGGCGGCCGCTCTTCCGCTATGCCTACGAATGCGCACAAAAGGGACGGCTTTGGGCGGAAATTCGACGCACCGATAACGATGAAGGTACGGCAGGCAGGGCGCAGCTTCAGAAAGTGCCGTGTCCTTCCGACGACCCGTTCATCGGATATTTCGCGACGCGGTGATCGATCGTTTTTGACGATGGCCGTCATCACAAGATAAGCGCTAGCCGACCGACGGCTGCTGTATTACGCTTCACGCAGAACGTCCGTCTAGACGACGGCGAGCGCGAGACGAGCATGAACGAGAGTAAGGAATTGCTGACGACGACACAGAAGGCACGCACGATTAACTTCGATGCACCACTGTACGGTACGTTCGCGGAAATCGGTGCCGGGCAAGAGGTCGCGCGCGAGTTCTTCCATGCCGGCGGGGCCTCGGGGACCATCGCCAAGTCGATTTCAGCCTACGACATGGTGTTCAGCGATGCAATCTATGGGAAGGCGCCAAGGTACGTTTCCCGCGAGCGCCTGAAGCTGATGCTGGATCACGAATACGGCCTCTTGATCGAGCGCCTTTCGGCGAGCCGAGGCGACAAAACCAAATTCTTCGTCTTCGCGGACACGGTTGCGACCATAAACTTCAAGGGCACGAACGAGGCCCACGGCTGGCTGGGGATTCGATTTCAGACCGAGCCCATGGGCGAGCCGAGCGAGATCGTGCTGCATGTGCGCATGTGGGACAAGGACGCGCTCCTGCAGCAGCAGGCCCTCGGCATCGTTGGGGTCAACCTGATCTACGGCGCTCTGTATTACCGCGCCGATCAGAGGAAATTGATTGAATCACTCCAGGACAACCTCGGTACCGACAGGATAGAGGTCGACATGCTGCGCCTTTCGGGGCATTGCTTCGAGAGGATTGACAACCGCCTGATGTCGCTTCACCTGGTGGAGTTCAAGCTCACTAACGCGGTCATGTTCGGGCCGCAGGGTGAGGTGCTCCAGCCGTCCGAAGTGCTGCACAAGAAAGCGATCCTCGTCGAACGGGGCAGCTTCCGGCCCGTGACCCACGTCAACGTCGACATGATCAACAGCTCAACGGCGCAGTTCGTGCAAGAGCCGCTGGTCAAAGGCAGGGAAGTGGTGGTCCTCATGGAGATCACGATGAACAACCTGCTCTCAGGGGGTGCGCTCGACGCTCAGGATTTTCTAGCGCGCGTCGACCTCTTGGGCGACATCGGCTTTACCGTCCTCATCTCCAACTACTCGGAGTACTACCGGCTCACCTCATATTTCCGGCGTTACACGAAGGAGATGATCGGGGTTGCCATGGGGATCAACAACCTGCTGGAAATATTCAACGAAAAATACTACG
>JAUTWX010000347.1 GCA_030838385.1 Acidobacteriaceae bacterium | reverse complement strand
GAGTTGAGCTCATTCCGCTTGCTCATGCGTCCTCCCGCTGCGTGCCCATGTAGCCGCTGGCAACCACCGTCTCCGCCAGCGCCACAACCAATGCAAGTAGCATAACGTACCACCACAGGCTCACGGGCCGGTATTTCGCTTCAGCTCCCGCGGCATCGACTGTCTGTATAGACGCATCGCCTTTGCTTCCGTTCCACAGCTGCTGCACATCCGGTGCAATCGGCTCCAGGTTCGATTCCAGCCGGTCGGGATTAACCCCAATCACTGCATCGCGTCCGTTGGCAAATCGAATCTGATAAAAGCCCGCACGCCGCAGCCGAACAGTCTGCACGGTCCGCGCCTCGCTCAACGAAAGCGGCCTGCGCCCATCGGGGTCGATCAATTCCACACTCGCTACCTCGCCAACCGGTTCGGCCGCCGAGCGGAGTTGCACGAAGGAGTCCACCAACCGCGAGCCGCTCAACCGCTCACTGCCCGAAAGATATCGTGCCGCCTTATCCACGAACGCCACAAAGACCGGATGCAACGGCAGGTCGTTGGTAAGATTCTCCATCCCAGATGTGAGCAGCAGTACATGCCCTTCGCCGATCTGCCTATCGAGCAACAGCGGCGTCCCATCCGCCAGCCGCGCCGCTATTCTCGCCTGTCCCGGGTCGACCAGTGCGGCATAAAAGAACTTTGTCTCCGCCCATCCCCCGTTGTCACGCCCCGGCTGCGCCTGCTCGAGCGCGGGATGCGTGAAGTCCACCTGGCCGACCGTCGCCGCGCCACCGGTGCGGACGTAGTCATGCGCATCCTTCACATCGCCGCCCCACAGCGGAATGCGAGCGTGGTGCCCCGCCCCTGTGCCCAACGCGATCAGAACGCTGCCTCCCTTCGACACATACTGCGCCAGCGTGTGCTCGAAGATCGAAGGCAACGAGACCGTATCCGACAGCACCACAAAAGCGTACTTCGACGGATCGAGGTCCGTAGTCTGATCCGCAGTTACAGATTGCAGCACGAATGACGCCTGCGTCGCCGCGCTGAGTGCCGCACCGAAGTAGAGTCCCGACCGCTTGTCATTCGCGGCATGAACGAATAACACCCGCTCCGGGTCTGATCGTCGTATCACGAATACGCTTCGGTCATCCGCAGGAAAGGAATCGCCACCGCCCTCAATCCGTAGTTCGCAGCGGTTGAATCCGTAACCCACATCGAGCGGCGCAAACTGCACCGTCGCGCGCCCATTGGCCGGAACATTCACGTTCCGCGTGGCCGCCGTCTTGCCATTCACTACAAACGACACCGTCTTTTCCGTCGCAGAAGTCCCAAAGCCCGCCACGACCGCCTGAACACGCGATCGCTTGGGGTCTTTCGGGTCGGCAAGTTCAGCCGGCGCGCTCACACTCTCAACCGTCCAGTTGGGCGGCGCGGTGCCCTTCGCCACTGCATGCAACACCAGGGTCACGTTCGCCGGCAACACCATATCGGCGAAGTTCGCAGGCATGGCCGTTCGCTGCATATCGCTGAACAGATGCAGATCGATCGGCCCGTGCTCCGTCTCACCAAGCGCGCGGATACTTCGACCCATCTCTCCAAAGTTCGCGTGCCCATCTCCTACCTGGATGCTCTCAAGCGCCGAGCGCAGTTGCGCTTCATCGGCAATCGGCTGCGTCAGCACCTCGAACTGCCCTCCAAGCGCCATCACCTGCGCCCTCTGTGAATGCGGTTTTGCCGCAAGCACAGCAAGCGCCTGCTGCTTCGCATCCGCGAACCGCGTCCCCGCGCGCATGCTGAAGGAATCGTCCAATACGATCAGCAGCAAACGCCCATTCGCATCCGCCACGGGCCGCCGCACAAACGGGTCCGCAAACGCCAGCACTACCAGCAGCAGCAACGCAAATCGTAGGCCAAAGAGCAACAGATACCGCAACCGCCGGTGCCGCGTCGAGCTCTGCGTGCCGCGCTCAAAAAACATCAGTGAACTCACCGGCCGCGGTATGGTCACATGCTTCCGCAGCAGATGCACGAAGACCGGCACGCCCAGCGCCGCGAGGCCCCCCAGAAACCATGGCGCAAGAAAACCCATCAGTTCCCCGCCTGCCGCAGCGACAGATACTCGCGCAGCGCCTCATCAAGAGGTTGATCGGTCAAGAGCAGCCGATAGTCCATCCCCGCTCCTCGTGTGCGTGAGCGGAGCTGCTCAATGTGCGCCTCCATCTTCACGCGATAAGTCGTCTTCGTGTACTCGGGGATGACTTCTATTTTCTGATCGGTTTCAAGATCAACCAGCAAAGCGGGCCCCTTCAGCACCGGACGTATCTCCTCCGGATCTAGAATATGAAACAGCACCACATCGTTGCCATGGAAGCGCAGCGGCTCTATGGCGCGCACAATCTTCTCCGGTTCCTCATAGAAGTCCGATATCACGATCGCGATGCCGCGCCGGTGCAGTAGCTCCTGGAAATGCCGCAATGGTTTGCCGAAGTCCGTCCGCGCCCGAGGCTCTGCCTGTTCAAGTCCCGCGAAGAGCCGCGCAAGCTGGCCCTGCCGCGTGGATGGCCTCACATAGTCCCGCACCTCATCATCGAAAACGATCAGCCCCGCCGCATCCCGCTGGTTCCGGATCGCGAGATAGAAGAGCGACGCCGCGATAAATCGCGCATAGTCCATCTTCTTCGGAGGACCCGACGTGTACTGCATCGAGTTGCTCGCATCGAGCAAGACCACGAGTTGACTATTCGTCTCGCCGCGATACCGCTTCAGGTAGCAGCGTTCGGTGCGCGCGAAAAGATTCCAGTCCACATGGCGCAGATCGTCGCCCGGAGTGTAAGCGCGGTACTCGGCGAACTCCTGGCTGAAGCCGAAGTCCGGCGATCGATGCAGGCCAGCCACAAAGCCGTCCACCACCGTCTTCGCCAGAAGGTCGAGCGAGGAGATGCCGGCCAGCACCGCAGGATCGAGGAAGCGCTGCATCAGCTCTCCTTCGGCCGCGGCACATGCGCCAGCAGCCGGTTCAGAATCTCGTCCGCGTCGATCCGTTCCGACTCGGCATGAAAGTTCAGCAGGATGCGATGTCGCAACACCGGCAACGTCACCGACGTGATGTCGTCGTACGTCACGTGATAACGCCTTCGCGAGAGCGCCCGCGCCTTCGCAGCCAGCACAATGAACTGCGCCGCACGGATGCTGCCTCCGTAGTTCACATATTTCTTCACGAAGTCGGGCGCGCTCTCGTTCTTGGGCCGCGTCGCACGTACCAGGCTCACCACGTACCGCGCAATAGATTCGGCGATCGGCACCATGCGCACGAGTTGCTGGAAATCAAGCAATTCCTCAGCCGACGTTACCGCCTCAATCCTTGGAACGCGCGTC
>JAUTWX010000316.1 GCA_030838385.1 Acidobacteriaceae bacterium | reverse complement strand
CGGCGAAGTCGATTTCTGAGGTTGCTGTAAGTTGTTGAAGAATTGGCTCCTCAGGTAGGACTCGAACCTACAACCCTTCGGTTAACAGCCGAATGCTCTGCCATTGAGCTACTGAGGAGTGTGGTGGCCAGGCGCCGGAAGGCGCCTCTGCTCCGATGATCTTTAACGATAGCAAATGGACGGAAGAGCAGTCAAAACAGACTACTAACTAGCATGATGCAGAACGGACTCCGCCGCCCTTCGTCCGGAGGCGAGTGCCCCCTGGATCGATGGCGTCTCCCGGTAATCTCCGCAGACATACACGCCTTCCATCAGCCGCGGATTGCTTTGCTGCCATTCCGCATGCGTGCACAGCGGCAATGCATGCGCAACGGGATAGCCGCCTACAACGCTCCATCGTGCGACATCCGCACCAAACCACCGCGCGAGCTGTCCGCGAGTCTCGCGCTCCAGTTGTTCGATCTGTGGAGTGGATTGTGGCGCGCGGCCAACCACGTTTGCAGCAATCAAATGCGTCCCCGGGGGCGCATAGCGCTCGCTGGCCTGGCTCAGCACGACAGCATTCGTCACCGGACCGGCGGTTGGACCGTCCCCGTTCAGCACCAGCAGCGGGCCATCGATAGGTGTGTGCTCAGCCGCGTAATAGAAAGTCGTGGTCCGGTTCCACTGCACCAGATCCCTGCTCGGCCGATTGCGGCCATCCTGAGGACCGAGGAGCGAGCGGACCTGTCCGTCATCCACTGCGAGCACGATGTGGCGAGCCGGATAGCTTCCCTTCTTTCCCGCATCGAGCACGAACCCATTCCCATTCCTCCCTATTGCACTGACGCGGGTATGTGTCTCCAGCGTCCCGCTCCTCAGCCGCACCGCAAGTTGACGCGGGAGCATCTCCATGCCCTTCTCCGGCACGACGGCGTCCCCAAAGGCAAACATGCGAAAGAGAAACTGAAAGTAGCGGCTGGAGGTGGCTAGTTCGCGCTCCAGAAAGATCCCGGCGAGAAATGGAGCGAAGAATCTGTCCACCATCTTCGAGGAGAACCCATACTCCTCTAGAAACCTGCGTGTCGTGATTTCAGGCTTTTTGAACAGGCTTGCCGGATCGTCGTGCTTCACCATGCGACGCAGACGCGCAATGCGGAGTTTGTCGCCCACGCTCACAACAGGGTTCACGGCAATACTCAGCGCGGCGCCCAATGAGCCGCGAAACGGATCGGCAAAATGGTGAAAGCGGCCACCGTGCCGCACCAGCGCACCCCTGGTGAAGGGGCGTAGTCGCAGCGCTTTGAGGTCGATCTGGTGAAGCAGTTCGGGATATCCGGTGAGCAGGAGCTGAAAACCGCGGTCCAGTCGAAAGCCTTCTACCTGGTCGGTCCGAATCCGCCCGCCCGGCGCATCTTCGGCCTCCAGCAACTTCACTGACAAGCCCGCGTGTTCCAGACGCACCGCGCAACAGAGGCCAGCCAGACCGGCTCCCACAACAACTACGTCGACCATGGAGGCCAGTTTGCCACATCAACTGTCGATTTCGGCTATGGCCATACAGGCGGGGCACCGCAGCCGTTCCCCATCCAACACAGAGCACATCGCATCAACAGCCGTGGCCGTACGAGCGTTTTCACTGTAGGTATCTACAAGAGCGCCACTGTCCGCGTGGCTTTCCGTCAAGAAGAGCTACACTTCGCGGAGCTTGGCCGTACTCAGCAATAGGGAAAGCGCTCTAGGATGATGAGACCTGTCATGAAGCCTCGAATCAAACGCAATCTCCTTCCGGTCCTTCTACTGTTGGCGGCGATCATCGTCTTCCTTAATGCATGGTGGGCATTCCAGGCGGTTCGCACCCTGGCCACCAATGCGTATTGGCTGGCACATAGCTGGCAGGTGGTGCACCAGGTGGAGCGTGTGTTGGGCTCCGCCGTGAATGCTGAGACCGGCGAGCGCGGCTATCTCATTTCCGGCATGGACAGCTACCTGGAGCCATACACGACGGCCCGCCAGGAGCTGCCCGCCGAGCTAGCTCGCTTGCAGTCCTTGACGTCGGACAACCCTGCTCAGCAGGCCCGGATACAGGAGCTCCGCGCAGCCCTGGAGCGGCGTTTGGTCATTCTGCAAAAGGCCATCGACATGCGCAAGCATGGTGTCCCGGACTCGTCCGCACCGCTGCTGATCGGCGGACCCGGCAAAATCGAAATGGAGCACATCCGCGCCGTATGCGACGCAATGGAGACCGAGGAAGACCGGCTGCTTGCAATCCGAACAGCGTCGACCAACGCAAGCAGACAACGGGCCCAAGTCACAGTCGTGGTGGCCAGCGCTTTGGATTTCCTGCTCATTCTCTTCGGCTTCGGGCAGTTCGTGCGTGAGCGCGGACTGCGCGTTGCAGCGGAGACCGCCGGCGAGCGACTCTTGCTTGCGCAAAAAGAGACGGAGGCTAGAGCGACGGAGATCCGCTCATTGAACGAAACGCTCGAAGATCGTGTGCGCGTGCGCACGGCAGAACTGGAGCGCATCAACCGCGAGTTGGAGGCCTTCAGCTATTCCGTTTCGCATGATCTGCGAGCGCCGCTGCGCACCATCGATGGATTCAGCCTGGCCCTACAGGAAGACTATGCCGCAACCGTTGGCGATGCCGGCAGAGACTACATCGAGCGGGTCCGCGGCGGTGTGCAGCGGATGGGACAGCTCATCGATGCCCTGCTCCAGCTCTCTCGCATCACGCGCGCCGAGATCATTCGCGACAATTTCAGCATGAGTGGAGTAGCAGAGTCCGTTGCCTCCGATCTTCAGGAGCAGAGTCATGGTGGGGAGTTGTCCTTCGATATTGAGCCCGGCTTGACCGCATATGCCGATCCCCGGCTCACCCGCATTGCCCTTGAGAATCTTATGGGCAATGCCGTTAAATTCACATCGAAGGTACCGCATGCCAAGGTCCGTTTCGGATGGGACGCCGGGCAGAACGCCTGGTATGTCCAAGACAACGGAGCGGGCTTCGACATGATCTACGCGGACAAGTTGTTTGGGGCCTTCAATCGCCTGCACGGCGACAAGGATTTCAAAGGGTCAGGCATTGGGCTGGCCACCGTTGCACGCGTGGTTCACGGGCATCACGGACGCATCTGGGCCAACAGCGCGGTCAACCAAGGAGCAACCTTCTGGTTCACTCTGCAGTGACCGCAGAAGTTCTTATTCCTTATTCACATCCCGTCCGCGGCCCTTCCCGCCAGTCCCGCCCCTCGCATCCGTTCGATGCCTCGCATTACGAAGACTCTCGATATAGGAAATCAGGTGATCGCGAGCGATCTTCAGGACAGTCCGGTCCTCGTCCAGCCGGCTTATCATCAGAGATCCTTCGAGCGTGCCGATGATGAGCGACGCAACGGCATAGGGCCGCACACGGTGCTTCAGCCTTCCCTGTCGGACAGCTAACGAGATCAGAGCGCCGAGACGCGCCCGCCAGCCCTCGAGCGCCTCGTGGGCGCGGACGCGCAGGGCAGCATTGCCATCGTCCGCATCGATCGCGGTGTTCAACAGCGGACAGCCACCGCGCAGCGCAGGCTTGCGTTCCACGAAATTGCGAATGAACGCTTCGACACGCAGCACAGGATCTTCGATCTCCCCTAGTCCTCGAGTACGCTCGTGAGAAACTTCCGCCCAGGCAAAGTCAAACGCCGCCAGCGCGAGCTCTTCCTTGCTTTTGAAGTGGCGGTAGATGCCGCCCTTCTCTACTCCCGCCGCAGCCATGATCTCCTGCATCGAACACCCTTCGTAGCCCCTTTGATTGAACAGGGGTGCTGACCGCGCAATGATGCGTTGCCGCGTCTGGTCCCCTTTGCGGGATGAGCTGACCGTTCTGCGGGTCGGTCCGAATGTCTGTTTGTCCGCCACAGAAAAATGATAGACGCATTTGCGACCGATCGGTCTCATCACGAATCAACTATCCCATCCCGAGCTGGGGGAATGGTTGGCCGCGGCGACGCAAATGACGGGAACGACGCAGGCCACCGCGGTGAAACCGGGAGTAAACCCCTGGGCGGTCGCTCTGACAGTGACGCTCGCCACCTTCATGGAGCTGTTGGATACCTCCATCGCCAACGTTTCCCTGCCATACATCGCTGGCGGCCTCGGGCGCAGCTTCGATGAGGTCACGTGGATTCTCACGACATATCTGGTAGCAAATGCGGTCGTCCTGCCGATGAGCGCGTGGCTGAGCCGTGTCTTCGGCAGAAAGAATTACTACCTCGGCTGCGTGGCGCTCTTCACCATCAGTTCGTTCTGCTGCGGCATCGCGCCCAGCCTTGGCTTCATGCTCTTAAGTCGGGTCTTCCAGGGGATTGGCGGAGGCGGCCTCGCGCCGGTGGAGCAGGCCATACTCGTGGACACCTTCCCTGCAGAAAAGCGCGCCTCAGCCTTCGCGCTCTACACCATCGCCATCGTCACCGCTCCGGCTATTGGACCCGTTCTAGGCGGCTGGATCACAGATAACTACACCTGGCGCTGGGTCTTCTTCATCAATATCCCCATCGGCTTGCTCTCGCTTTATCTGAGCAGCCGTCTGGTGCAGGATCCACCCGCGTTCACAGTCGAGCGCAAAGCAGCGCGCGCTGGCGGCCGACTGAAGGTCGATACTACCGGGATCCTCCTGGTCGGGCTCGGCTCCGCCGCACTCGAAATCTTCCTCGATCGTGGTCAGATCGACGACTGGTTCGGCAGCCGGATCATCGCCTGGGCCTTTGCCATCGCGATCGTGTGCTGGGTGACGGCAATCTTCTGGGAGTTGCGGCAGAAGGATCCGGTGATTGACCTGCAACTGCTGAAGAGCCGCCACTTCGCCATCGCCGCTGTGCTCCTGTTCATCTTCGGCTTCGGCATCTTCGGCACCACCACGATGATCCCGCAGATCCTGCAGTCGCTCTACGGCTACCGCGCGATCGATGCCGGTCTGGTGCTCGGGCCAGGAGCACTCATGATCACGCTGCTGGCTCCCATCGGCGCGCGTCTGGTGCAGAAAGGGGTCGTGCATCCGCGGGTGCTCCTCGGCTGCAGTCTGCTCGGAGTGGCCGCATCGATGTGGTATTACAGCACCTTCAATCTCGCGACGAACTACGGTCACTACGCGCTCGCTCGCGTATTTCAGGGCCTCGGTTATGCCTTCTTCTTCGTGCCGCTGAACGTTGTAGCGTATTCAGAGCTGCGACCCGACCAGAACAACCGCGCCTCCAGCCTCACCAATCTCTTTCGCAACTGGGGCGGCAGCTTCGGTATCGCGTTCATCACCACCGCCAGCGAGCGTCGCTTCGACTACCACCAATCGATTGTGAGCGCGGCCGTGCCCCAGACCTCCGGCCTGCTGGAACAGCGGGTCCGCACGCTGACCAGCTTCCTGGTGGAGCGGGGTTTCTCGGCGGGCGATGCCCACGCTGCCGCGCTCTCGAATGTCTACCGTCAGCTCGGGAATCAGGCTCACTTGCTCGCCTATATGGACTGTTTCCGCGTACTCGCATGGGCCACGCTGGCTGTAGTTCCTTTAACCTTTCTGATTCGCCGCTTCCGTGCGGGTGGAGCGCCCGGAGGCCATTAGCTCTTTTCGCGCCACAATGTCAGACAGCTCGCGGCTACACTAGAAGAACAACGAAGCGAGGTGAAGACCATGGCGCGCATTTCACGATTGGGACGGCGAGACGTCACTGAGGCAGTTGGAGAGATCTACGATCGCTATGTGCGGCAGCGCGGCAACGTGCCGAATATGTTCCGCACCGTAGCCACCGGCCAGAAATTCTGCAGACAATGATTGCGCACATGGAAGCAGTGCTAAACACCGGCAGGCTGCCCACCTCGCTAAAAGAGTTGGCGATCGTGCGCACCTCGCAGATGAATGGCTGCGAATATTGCCTCGCATCGCATTCGCTGCTCGGGAAGAAGCTCGGGTACAGCGGCCCGCGGGCGCCGGAGTGGATCGGTAACCATGCACGCGTAGCCAAAACATCCGCGTGCAGCGAAAGAAACTGGAACTCAGGGGGAAAGACATGCAGCTCAAACGGACAATGACATTAGCCGTGCTGATGACGACGGCAGCACTTTCAGCGAGCGCCGCGAAGGTGAAGCCGGTAGTTGTGGCCATCCACACTGCCGATGGTAAGGATGCCGGAACCGTGACGCTGCGTCCCGGCAAAGCCGGAGCCGTGAATGTGCGGGTGGACGTGAAAAATCTGCCGCCCGGTCAGCATGGCATTCACATCCATCAGTACGCCAAATGCGATCCGCCCGACTTCAAATCTGCGGGTGCCCACTTCAACCCGGGCAGCAAGCAACACGGCATCAACAATCCGAGTGGTCCCCACGCGGGCGACATGCCCTTCAACCTCACAGTAGCGCCCGACGGTACGGACGAAACCGAGTTCAGCACCAAGAGCATATCGCTCGATCCAACATCAATGAACTCCGTCTTCACGAGCGAGGGCACGTCGATCGTCATTCACGCCAAGGCCGATGACATGATGACCGATCCGTCCGGAAACTCAGGCGCTCGCATCGCCTGCGGCGTCATCATGACGCCCGCCTCGATGTAGCTCGCGCCTAGAGCATTTCACTGTGGGTATATACAAAAGCGCCAGTATCCGCGTGGCTTTTCCGTCAAGAAAACCCCACTTCGCGGAGCTTGGCCGCACCCAGTAACAGTGAAAATGCTCTAGTAAAGCAGCACTGCAACCCGGTAGGTGGTGAATCCCTGGCCGGGCCGCGCACCGCCGCAAACACCGACGGCAGCAGAGCGAAACTGTCCAGTCTGCAACTTGCTTACCAGCACATCGGGCAGACGACTCAGGTCTGAGCCCTCCCAGCGCATCACGAAGCGCGGCCGCGATCCGCCTGCGGAGCCGTGCTCCATTTCGCACGTCTGCCGCGCATCCGCGGTCGCCCTCGCATCCCGCATTCCCTGCTGGGCCAGCAGTCCAATCACGCGGCCTTCAATCTGCGATGGACCCAGCGCTTCGACGGCCTGCGCGAAGTCCTCGACTGCCCACACCTCTCCGCGCTGGTGCACCAGGGCGATGCCGATGACGTTCATCCGCGGATCGAGGATGTTGGTGCGGTGCATAGCAGAGTGCATCCACTGCCTCTCGATATCCGCAGCATTCGGGCCCAGCGCGATGTTCTCCGCGACGGCCCGGAAGTGCGCACCCGCCTGCCCCGCGCGCGTCGGCACATCCGGCTCGTCAGCGAACTGATGCTGCAGATCATTGCGCCGGACCATTCGCTCGTCATGCAATTGCGCCGCGTGCGCCAGCTCCGGGCTCCAACGGAGCGGCCCCAGCCCCTGCGCCGCGCGATCCTGGTTGGTCAGCGTTAGTAGCTCTTTCACATCCTCCGGCAGATCAGCCCGTTGCGCATACAGCGCTGTGGACGATGAAAGCGCAAGCACGAGAAGGAGCCGGCCGCAAAGCGTCATGTTCGTTGAACCTCAAGTTAGATTACCCGCTCGGCTACAGTTATAGATGTATAGGCGGAATGCATCCCCATCTTGTGCGATCATGCCGCAATGGCCCGCGCCACGCTTAGCTATCGGCTCAAGCATCAACCCCTGGCCGTCATCGGAGTTGCGTTGCTTGTCCTCTTCGTGCTCATGGCGCTACTAGCGTCGGCCACTGCGCCCTACGATCCCGCCGCTATCGATCTGAACCACCGGCTGCTCTCTCCCAGCCATGGCCACTGGTTTGGCACCGATGAGCTCGGCCGCGACGTCTTCTCGCGCATCCTGTATGGCGCCCGCATCTCCTTGATCGTGGCGATCAGCGTGGTGGCGATCTCGCTCTCGCTCGGCGTGCTGGTCGGCGGCCTGGCCGGCTACTACGGCGGCTGGGTCGATACGGCGCTCAACATCTTCGTCATGAACGCATTTCTCGCGCTGCCCGGAATCCTGCTGGCCATTGCGTTCGTTGCCTTCCTCGGCCCCGGCCTCTTCAATCTGGTGCTCGCGCTCTCCATCAGCGGCTGGGTCGGCTACGCGCGACTGGTGCGGGCACAGGTACTGGCCGTTCGCGAGCGCGAGTTCGTCGAAGCCGCGCGTGCCCTGGGCGCAGGCGACGTGCGCATCTTTATACGGCATATCGTGCCCAATATCGTGCAACCGATCCTGGTGCAGGCCGCCATCGGCATGGCTGGCGCCGTGCTCGCCGAAGCGACACTCAGCTTTCTCGGTCTCGGCATTCCCGCGCCTGCGCCCAGTTGGGGCTCCATGCTCAACGACGCGCGCTCGCATCTCTTCGATTCGCCGCACCTGGTCGTCTTCCCTGCTCTCGCCGTGATGGGTTGCGTGCTCTCTTTCAACTTCATCGGCGATGCGCTGCGCGACTATCTCGACCCACGCACGCGCATGGCCATCGGGCTCTAAGCGATGCGAGTGGGTGTCATCTCCGATACTCATGGCCTGCTACGGCCGGAAGCATTCAAGGCATTGCAGGGTGCAGAGCACATACTCCACGCTGGAGACGTTGGCGACCCCGCCATCCTGGATGCCCTGCGCAGCATCGCACCCCTCACCGCCATTCGCGGCAACATCGATGAAGGCAGCCCATGCAGTCGTCTGCCGCCAACCGAGCTCGTAAAACTCAGCGGCGGCGACATCTACATGCTTCACGATGTGAAGAAGCTGGACCTCAATCCCGAGGCCGCCGGCATTTCGGCGGTGGTCTTCGGACACTCGCATAAGCCGCTCATCGAGTGGCGGCGCGGCGTGCTCTTCCTGAACCCGGGCAGCGTCGGTCCGCGTCGATTTCAGCTTCCGGTCACGCTCGCTTGGCTGCACATCGAATCGGACAAGCTGAGCGCACAGATCGTCGATCTTGACGTCTAGCCCGCCGCCACGATCTTTATCGATCGGGACTCGAGGCGTGCACCGGCTCCGGCGGCTTCAACGCGCCCAGCCGCACAACCTGGTCAGGGTCGATGCGCTTCGAGCGCGCGAACGGCGGCAGGGTCTGCACCTCTCCGGTTTTCAACGAACGCTCGATCGCCTCCAGAACGCGCACATCTGCCAGGCCTTCTTCCGCATCCGGCTCGGGATCGATGTCGTGCAGAATGCAGTCCGAGAAATACTTCATCTCCCCACCGAAGTGATCGGTACTTTTGTAGGTGATATTGTCCTTCTTCTCGCCGATGGTTAGATAGTGCTCCAGCGATTTGCCATAGGTGTAGCCCGGTCGCACCTGGAGCGAGCCCTTGGTCCCGAGCACCGTGTACGCATCGATCGCATTGCCGTAGTACGAGACAACAAAGTGCGCGAGCCGCCCCTCCGGAAAACGCAGCATCACCGTCACCGTGTCATCGAAATTTCCCAGACCTGAATTCGCATGGCGCGATCCGAAGGCCGACACCTCAGTCGGCTCCGCGCCGAACAGGTTGCGCACCGCATTCACCGGATAGGGTCCCATATCGAGCACCGGCCCTGCTGCCTCCGTCTTCGCGCGATGATTCGCCGGGTCCACCATCTGTGCGAATGTCGACGTGAACAGATGCGCCTGTCCCAGCTCGCCGTTGCGCACGCGTTCGATCGCCGCCACCGTCGCCGGCTCAAAGTGCAGCCGATAGGCCACCATCAGCTTCGCCTTCGACGCCCTTTGCGCATCCAGAATCTGCTGACAGCGGGCGCTATCGATCTCGAGCGGCTTCTCCGCCAGCACATGTATGCCGGCAACCAGCGCGGGCAGCACGAATTCAGCATGGCGCCAGTTCGGCGTCGCTACGTAGATGGCATCGACATTCCCCGACGCCAGCATTTCGGGAAACTGTTCGTAGCTGTAAGTGTCCTGCACGCCGTAGCGCTCCGCCAGCCGCCCCGCCTTAACCGGATCGCCCGTCACCAGCGCCGCAATGGCAGAGTTCCCGGTGTGTTCGACCGCGGGAAGCATCGCCTCCTGCGCGATGTCGCCCAGCGCAACAAAGCCATAGCGAATCCTCTTCTTCGGCGCGAGACCCAGCGCCTCCCGGATGTTCATCCTGCATCTCCTACGCCGATGCGCATGGTCGACAGCGGCGACGACTATGAGATGCAGCCCGGCGGACCGTAAGCCACTCAGGCACGAATGCGCGGGTTCAGAACGGCATAAAGAATGTCCGTCGCGAGATTCACCAGGATGTACGTCAACCCGACGGCGAGGATGCAGCCTTGCACCAGCGCGTAGTCGCGATTGGAGATTGCCGTGATCGTCAGCCGGCCCACGCCGGGCCAACTGAAGATCGTCTCGGTCACGATTGCGCCGGCGAGCAGCGCACCGAACTGCAATCCCACCAGCGTCACTATGGGAATCAGCGCATTGCGCAGCGCGTGACGATACAGCACCGTACGCTCTGGCAATCCCTTGGCGCGCGCGGTGCGGATGTAGTCCTGGCCCAGCTCTTCCAGCATGGCGGTGCGCACCATCCGCGTCAGGATCGCGGCCAGCCCCGAGCCCATCGTGATCGCGGGCAACACCAGATGCGCCAACGATCCCGCACCCGATACCGGCAGCCAGCCCAGCTTGATGGAGACCAACAGAATCGCGATCGGTCCCAGGGCAAATGCCGGGAACGATAGCCCGAACAGCGATACGACGCCCACCGTATTGTCGCGCCACTTGCCGCGATGCAGCGCCGCGAGAATGCCCGCGGGAATGGAGGCCAGCAGCGCAATCACCAGCGCGGCCAGCGTCAGCTCCAGCGTGTACGGATAACGCTGCAGGATGAGGTGGGTCACCGAATCGTTCAACCGCAGCGAGTGCCCAAGGTCTCCATGCAGCACCCCGTGCCAGTAGCGAAGGTACTGATGGCTCAGCGGCAGATCGAGCCCGTACTGATGACGCAGCGTGTCCAGGTCGGTCGCCGTTGCGCCTTCCCCCAGCATCTGCGCCACCGGATCGCCGGGCACCAGGTGAATCAGCAGAAAGACCAGCGAAACGACCAGCCAGACAACGGGAAGCGTGTACAGCAGACGGCGGCCCAGCGCGGGCAGCAGCTTCATGCGCCTCCTCGTGCCGGCAGCGTCGGGGGGTGGGCCGCGGCGGCTTTGGATGGAACCGGCTCGATACGCACGCGGCTGATGCGGTGTCCACTCATCTCGGCAACAGTGTAGCGGCGTCCCTCGAAATCCACGCTTTCGCCGACGGTGGGGATGTGCCCAAGCTGGGTCAGCAGGAAGCCGGCCAGTGTCTCCACGCCACCATCGCGCGGCAGGTACCAATGCATCTGCGTTTCAAGATCGCGGAGATTCACGCCGCCATCCATATAGAAGGCCTCGGCCGGCATGCGTGCAGAGCGGCGCATCCCCACATCGAACTCATCCTCCATCTCTCCGACTAGCTGTTCCAGCGCGTCCTCCACCGTCACCAACCCCACCGTCGAACCATGTTCATCGACCACGATCGCCAGATGCCGGCGGCGCTCCTGAAATTCGTGCAGCAGATCCAACACCGGCTTGGTCTCCGGCACCACCAGGATGTCGCGCATGATCTCGCCCAGTTGCAGCCCGCGCGACGAACGCTGGCTGCTCCCGCCACGCGCGAATGCAAAGTGCATCATCCGCGACACATCTTTCGAATAGACCACGCCGACAATATGTTCCGGGCCGCGTTCGGCGTCATAGATTGGAACCCGCGAGTGCTGTTCTTCCACGATGCGCGCGCTTGCCTCCTCCACCGGCATGTTGGCGGGCAGCGAGAAGATGCGCTGTCGCGGCGTCATGATCTCACGCGCCACGATCGTATTCAGCTCGACCGCGCGGTGGATCAGCGACTCCTGATACGGCGGCAGCAGGCCCTGGCGCCGTGTCGCGGTTGCCATCAGCTTCAGCTCGTCGGGAGAATGCACCTGCGCTTCGCTGACAGCGATGGTGTGAAACAGCCGCAGGACCAGGCTGGCCGAGCCATTCATGAAGACTACAAACGGCCGCGTGAGCCGAATGAACATCAGCATCGGCGGCGCCACGCCGAGCGCGAGCTGCTCCGGGCTGCGCAACGCAAGCGATTTCGGCACCAGCTCGCCGAGAATAACTTGAAGATAGGTGATGCAGGCAAAAGCGATGGCTGCGCTGGCGGCATGGGCAAAAAACGCTGCATGAGGCAGCGCTTGCAGCGGTCGTTGGATCAGGGGGGCCACCACCGGCTCGCCCAGCCAGCCGAGCGCCAGGCTTGCCACAGTCACCCCGAACTGCACCGCCGAGAGGGTGTCATTCAGCGAGCCGCGCAACTGGGCCACGGCGCGTGCGCCTGGCCGAGACTGCGCCAGCAATTGCTCCACCCGGGTGGCGCGCAGGCTCACCAGGGCAAACTCTGCCGCCACAAAAAAGCCGTTCGCCAGGATGAGCCCGACGATGGCAACAATGTGGAAGAGCGTCCAGTGAACCATGTGGATAGGGTAAAGCAGCGCTTCACCAACGCGTCCCCAACTCGCTGCCGGTTATGATCGGGCAGCCGGAGAACTGCATGGGGCGACGCGGAATCAGGACTTCAAAGCCAGGCCTGGTGGGCGCTGCTGCTGATCTACGCCAGCGTCCAGTTTTTGCTGCTCACCGCCATCGCTATGCTCGTATACCCCGGCGGCGCCGTCTACGAGACGGACACAGGCCGCTATCTCTTCTTCCGGAACTTTTCAGCGACTGGGTGCCACCATCACTCCTTCTGGACGCCCGAATCTCGTCTCCCACATCCTTTTCGTCATCGCTCTCGGCTGGGTGGGTCTGGCGTTGATACTGGCTTCATCCAACTGGAAGGTCATCGTCGCCAGACGGCAGAGAGGTCGGCCAGCCGCTTGGGTCTCGCAGGCGTTCGAAATCGTCGCCGGACTCGGCTTCATCGGCATCGCCGCAACCCCCTGGAATCTGGTGCTCGATGCCCATAACGGCTTCGTACGGGCGGCATTCGGCTTCCTCCTGGTCTACGATCTGTGTCTTCTGGTCATCCAGCTTCGCAATCGCTGGCCGGCGGTCTACACGGCTGCGAATACCGTCTATCTCCTCCTCCTCGTCGGCTACGTCGGAATCCTCTTCTTCGGCCCGCGGCTGGGCACCAAAAACGGCCTGGAGTTCCAGGTCGGCGCGCAGAAGGTCATCGTGTATGCCTCCGTATTCAACCTTGGTCTTCAGGCGGTCTCCGTCCGCCGCGAGGCAGGACGTTCCTCCCAGCGCCGGCACAGAAGCCTCGTCACCTGATGGGAGTTTTAGTTCAGCCCGAAGACACAGATCTCCCCTCTCTAAAATGGCCTCTGGGGAACCTTTTTCCTGGGCCGCGCGTAGCATACGGTGGACCGGGGCTGTGTCCTCGGAGTGGAGGGGTGCTGTGGCGGCTCGGAAGCGCACGCGGTTCTGGTTGTGGGGCTCACTCGGTGCGCTCGTCACTCTGGTGGTTCTCGTCGCGGCAGTTGTCGCCCATAGCAGCGGCACCAAGATTGACGGCAGCCGGATCGCCACGGTCAGCCGCATGGACATCGCCAAGAGCGTCGTAGCCACCGGCAAGGTACAGCCCATCACCAAGGTCGAAGTGAAGTCCAAAGCGAGTGGCATTGTCGAGAAGTGGTACGTGGACGCAAACGCCCTGGTGCACAGGGGCCAGGTCCTGGCCCAGCTCGACAAGGTGGAGATATTGGCCCAGGTCGAAGCAGCCCGCGCCACGCTCCAGGCGGCCGAGGCAAACGTCAAAACAGCCGAGGCCGATATCAAGCAGGATGAAGTGGCAGCCCGGGCGCCCGATCTTCCCATGTACGCCGCCACACTGCGCCGCAACCAGGAGATGAAAGACGCAGGCGTGGTAAGCCAGCAGGCGCTGGACGACGCCAATCGAGACTATCTCTCCAACCTGAACAAGCAGCACACCGCCATCGCCACCGTCGTCGTGGACCGCGCCAAGCTGCTGCAGGCGCAGGCCCAGGTAGCCGAGAGCCAGGCGAGCCTGAAGCAGCTCGAAGAGCAGTTGAGCTACACCACAGTTGTCTCGTCCATCGACGGCGTGGTCCTCTCGCGTGACGTCGAGGTGGGCGACGCTGTCAGTTCCATTCTGGTCCTGGGCTCGACCGCCACCTTGGTGTTCACCCTCGGCGATACAAGCCAGGTGTACGTGGATGGCAAGGTGGACGAAGCGGACATCGCCAACGTGTATATGGGACAGCCGGCCCGCATCCGCATCGAGTCCTTCAAGAATCGAACCTTCGCCGGGAAGGTCACGCGCATCGCGCCGCTGGGCGTGGAGAAGGACAACGTCACCACCTTCGCCGTGCGCGTCTCGATCGACAATCCCACCGGTGAAATCAAAGCCATGATGACGGCCAACGCCGAGATCCTGATCGACGAGCACAAGAACGTGCTGGCGGTGCCCGAGCAGGCGATCAGCTATGACGCGCAGAAGCACGCACTCGTGAACGTGCCGGATCCAAAAGCCAAGGACGGCATGCGCAAGGTGGCAGTAACAGTGGGCCTGGCAAATGGCAGCAACACGGAGATCGCCAGCGGGTTGAAAGAGGGCGACAAGGTGGTCCTGCAGCAGTAACGGCATTTCTCCTATCGGTGTGTACCGAAGCAAGAATGCCGGCGCAGCTTTCCCGTCAAGGAAAGCTGCTCTTCGCGGTAGATAGAGAGGCCACTGCAATAGGAGAAAGGCCTCAAGAGGGAGAAGACAAATGACAACGATGATGACGGCAATGCGAGCGGCAGCGCTCTCGGCGGCGGCACTGGCGATTCCCGCCATGGCACTGGCCTCCGACGCAACGT
This sequence comes from Acidobacteriaceae bacterium, assembly GCA_030838385.1. Taxonomy (GTDB): domain Bacteria; phylum Acidobacteriota; class Terriglobia; order Terriglobales; family Acidobacteriaceae; genus KBS-83. The sequence continues at coordinate 3,768 of JAUTWX010000316.1, read as the reverse complement.
TTGATAAGACCTTGAGCGTCAACGGCTCAGTGCAACTGGAGGTCTCTACCGGCTCCGGCTATGTGCACGTCAACCCCGGCTCGGACAATCAGGTACACATCATCGGTCACGTCCATGCGAACCACGGCTGGATGGGAGGGAATAGTGACGATCAGGTCAAGCAGGTCGTCGACAACCCGCCGATTCAGCAGACTGGCAACATCATACGGGTCGGCCAGATGCATGAAAGCTGGTTCAATCATGTCTCGATCGACTACGACGTCACCACGCCCAAAGGCACGCACCTGAAGGCGGGATCCGGCTCCGGCGATCTGAAGGCCGTTTCCATGAACGGTGGCGTCCGGCTGGAGACTGGCTCCGGATCCGTCAACGGCGACGATCTCGGAGGCGACGGCTATCTGCAGACTGGCTCCGGCGACATTCGCGTCAACTTCTCCAATGGCGGCAACGTCACAGCGGGCGCGGGCTCTGGCTCGATCCGCCTGACCGGGGTGAAGGGCAGCCTGAAGGCCGAAACCGGCTCGGGCGATATCAGCATCGCCGGCCAGCCAGTCGATGGCTGGAAGATCGAGGCCGGCTCGGGCTCCATCGACCTGAATCTTGGCGGATCGAAGTTCACCCTCGATGCCGAGACCGGTTCCGGCTCGATCCACGTCGACCAGTCGATGAGCATGCAGAGCAGCTCGGAGCGCCACCACATCACCGGCAACGTGAATGGCGGCGGACCGACGGTGAAAATAGAGACCGGTTCCGGCAGCATCCGCATCCACTGAGCTTCACTAAGCTCGAAGGGCCGCGGACATTCGAGTTCGCGGCCTCTCCTTCTACACTTGTAGGTATGATCGAGCGTCTGCGCCCGCTCCCCTCCGCTGCCTCTCTCCGGCTCATCGTCTTCGACCTCGATGGCACCCTCATCGATTCCCGCACCGATCTGGTTGCGGCCGTGAACGCCACCCTAGCCCACCTGGGCCGCCATCCTCTGCCCGAGGCAGTCATCGCCAGCTATATCGGCGACGGCGTCCACACGCTGGTGCGCCGTGCGCTCGGTGATCCGGAGCACGAGGAGATCGTCACCGATGCCGTGGGCTTTTTCCTCGGCTACTACCGTGTCCACAAACTCGACCACACCTATGTCTACGACGGCGTGCTCGATGCGCTGGCGGCGATCGCGCGAGCGCTCCCCGACACCAGGATCGCGGTCCTCACCAACAAGCCGGTGCGTCCGTCCGAGGAGATCTGCGCAGCGCTGCGGCTAGCGCCGCACTGCTTCCGTATCTACGGCGGCAATTCCTTCGAAACCAAAAAGCCCGATCCGCTCGGCCTGGAAACGCTGATGCGCGAAACCGGCGCCACGCCGGAACAAACGCTGATGATCGGCGACTCCGATGTGGACGTCCTCACTGCGCGAAACGCGGGCGCAAGCATCATCGGCTGTCGCTTCGGCCTGGCGCCGCACACGCTTGTCGACGCTCCTCCCGACTGCCTCGTCGACTCTCCATCCGAGTGGCTGGAGGCAATCGGCGTTCCACACAACAGCTAGCGCATTTTCACTGTAGCTGTATACGAGAGCGCCACTGTCGACGTGGCTTTTCCGTCAAGAAAAGCCACACTCCGCGGAGGTGGGCCGTACTCGGTAACAGTGAAACGCTCTAGCTCTGCAACCCATACAATTGAGCTATGGGTCTTTTCGATCGGCTGAAGAAGCCGCCATATAACCCGGACGCACCCGTGAATGTCCCGGCAGAACCGATTGTCCCGCTGAGCGCGGCCATTCCAATCGCGCAGTCGGCGATTCCGGAGCCTGAAACACCGGAGCGCCACGAACAGGTACCCGAAGAGCCGTCACCGGCTCTTGCAGCCGGTACACCCGCAGGCCGCTTCGTCTCCGTGCCCGAAGAACGCTTCGATCTGGACGACACCAACCGCCTCGCACAAGCCATGGAAGTTCCCCGCGAGCAGCGCGACAGCCGATGGCTGGACGGCTTCCAGAGCGCGGCATGGAATGCCTCGATCGTGCTCCCCACCGAACCCGTCTTCCTAGGCCCCGACGGCATGCCCTACGTTCGTCTTGAGCTGCCGCCGGTCGGCGAAGCCGTCGAAACCAACTGCCTCTCCAACCTCTTTGTCTCCATGGCGGAGCAGGGACTGGGGGCCGCGTTCTTTAAGAACAACACCGACCCGCCCGAAGCTGCCGAATACGTCGTGCCTACCGGCGTGCTCGAATCGCTCCGCGCCTATGGCACCTGGGACGGCGACCCCGACGATGTGGCCGAGCTGTCCGCACAACCACAGCAGCACGCCGCCGAAGGCGGCATCGAGAAGACAGATGTCGCCACCGAGCGCCAAGTGATGGTAGGTCCGCCCTCCGAAGGCTACCTGCCCAAACACACAGCGCGTCTGCTCTACCGGCACCTGACCGAAGGCTGGAAGATGGAGGACCCGCGCGTCGCGCTGGTGGTCGATCCGCAGATGACACCAACGCGCAATCTGGTCATCGGACGCAAGTTCTCCGAATTCCCTGACCAGGAAACCGCCGGGCAGGCCGCGCGTATGCTGCTGTGGTATCTGCCGCCGCGTCGCTATCTTCTGCTGATGCCGGAAAACTGGTCCGCCGACCAGATGCGCCCGCTGCGCGAGCTGTGCTAACTCCCATGTCAACGACTTCGCAGGACATACGCCAACAAACGGACTTTCAGCTCGTCAGCGATTACAAGCCACGCGGTGATCAGGGCCGTGCCATCGAAGAGATCCTCTCCGGACTCGCCGCCGGCGAGCAGCATCAGACGCTGCTCGGCGTCACCGGTTCGGGCAAGACCTTCACCATGGCCAAGGTCATCGAGGAGATGAACCGGCCCGCGCTCATCCTGGCGCACAACAAAACACTCGCCGCGCAGCTCTTTCACGAATTCAAGCAGTTCTTCCCCTCCAACGCGGTCGAATACTTCGTCTCCTACTACGACTACTACCAGCCCGAGGCCTACATCCCCTCCGGTGACTTGTATATCGAGAAGGAAGCCACCATCAACGAAGAGCTGGACAAACTGCGGCTCTCCGCGACCCGTTCGCTCTTCGAGCGCCGCGACGCCATCATCGTCGCATCCGTGAGCTGCATCTACGGCCTCGGCTCGCCGGAAGCCTACTACGGCATGCTGCTGCTGCTCGAGCGCGGCCAGAAGATCAAGCGCGAGGACATCACCAAGCGGCTGGTCGAAATCCTCTACGAACGCAACGATGGCGACTTCCGCCGCGGCACCTTCCGCGTGCGCGGAGACGTCATCGAAGTCTTTCCCACCTACGATGAGATGGCCTACCGCATCGAGCTCTTCGGTGACGAGATCGAAGGGCTCTCGCAGATCGACCCGCTCTTCGGAACGGTGCGGCAGAAGTACGCGCGCCTCCCCATCTACCCCAAAAGCCACTATGTAGTTCAGCCGGAGCGCAAGCGCTCCGCGATGGATTCCATCCTCGCCGAGCTCGAATGGTGGGAAAAGGAACTCGAAGGCCAGGGCCGCCTGGTCGAAGCGCAGCGCGTGCACCAGCGGACACGCTTCGATCTGGAGATGATCAAGTCCGTCGGCTACTGCCACGGCATCGAGAACTACTCGCGCCATTTCAGCGGGCGCATGCCGGGCGAGGCGCCGCCCACGTTGCTCGACTACTTCCCGCGCGACTATCTGCTCTTCATCGACGAGAGCCACGCCACCGTGCCGCAGCTCCACGGTATGTGGCATGGCGATCGCTCGCGTAAGCAGAACCTGGTCGACTACG
>JAUTWX010000312.1 GCA_030838385.1 Acidobacteriaceae bacterium | reverse complement strand
GCATGCCCAGCAGCGAGTAGAGCGTCGCGCGGATCGCTTGCCCGCGCAGGTGCGCACCCACCTGCGGCCCAACGATCTCGGTATTGAAGACGTGGAAGCCGGAGATATACGTCTGCTGCTGCAGCGACGAGACCACCGCCGGGTCGGCAACGCTCTTCAGCGCATCGAAGCTGGCGATCAGTCCATCGCCCTGCTTGTCGCGGTAATTGAGGATCGCGTCCGCCTGCTGCGTGTACTTGGTCTTGCCGGCATCGGGGCCCAGCTGCTCCGGGTCCTGCTGCATCAGCAGGTCGGCCAGCGTTCCGGAACCCACATTGTCCAGGTCCACCTTGCCCTGACTGGCAGCACCGGCAGGCGAATAGTTGCTGCCCAGTGCCTTGACGATGGTATCGCTGCCCGCCTCGGCATTCGACTCCTGCATCTCCTTCTCCGGCAGGGAGATGATCACTTGATTGCTCGGACCACGCCCCAGTTGGTTGCCGAAGGGCTGGATGCGGAAATCGCGAATGCCGGCCTTGTCCACCGCCGCACGGATGCGATCGGCCGAAGGCGGGGCGTCGAACTTCACGTACACCAGCGTGCCGCCCTTGAAGTCGATGCCCACCGGGATGTGGTGCCAGAAGAGAATCGACAGGAGGCCGGCCACACTGAAAACGAGGGAGAATCCGAGGAAATACCACTTCTTTCCCAGCCAGTCGATCTTTACGTCGTGAAACAGTTCCACATGAACTCCGTTTGGTGTGGTGAGTCATTCGCTCACCACCGTCCTTTGTCATGCTGAGCGAAGCGTAGGACCTGCATTTCCCGCTCGCCCGGCAAATCCTATTGTGAGCGGCCATCGGGAGCGAACCCAACGACTCGCGCCGCACGTGCAATTGCCCATGCGGCCAGCACTTATTTCCTGCCCAACAATGTTCCAGAAACGCCGCGCACCAGGGTCCGCTCAGCAGCCACGGTCGCCACTACGAGCAAGGCGCCGGTGGCAATGCCAAGTCCGATGAGTCCCGCCGCGGTCGCAGCAGTCACAATGACTAGTCGCATCAGATGGAAAGCGCCTCCCCGCGCTGCTTGCGGTTCAGAATGGCATCAAAGATCGTTCGCGACACAAACACAGCCGTGAACAGGTTCGCGCCCAGACCGAAGACCAGCGTGACCGCGAAGCCCTTCACCGGGCCGGTGCCGAAGAGAAACAGGATCGCTGCTGAGACCATCGTCGTGACGTGCGTGTCGAGGATGGTCGTCCAGGCGTGCGCGAATCCCTGATCCACCGCTGCGGCCGGCGACTTGCCGGCGCGAAGCTCTTCCCGGATGCGCTCAAAGATCAGCACATTCGAGTCCACGCCCATACCGACAGTGAGAATCACACCTGCGATACCGGGCAAGGTCAGCGTCGCGCTGGTAAAGCCCATGAAGCCGAGCAGGATCACCAGGTTCAAAAAGAGCGCGAGATCGGCATTGATACCGGCGCCCTTGTAATAGACCAGCATGAAGATCATCACCGCCAGCATGCCGACGATCGATGCCGTCACACCCTTGCGGATCGAGTCCGCGCCCAGCGACGGGCCAACCGTACGCTCTTCGAGATAGTGGATCGAGGCCGGCAGCGCGCCGGTTCGCAGCATCAGTGACAGGTCCTTGGCCTTCTGCTCGCCCAGGCCGGAGATGCGTCCTTGATCGCGGATCGCTTCCTGGATATTCGCAACCTCCTGCACCCGGTTGTCCAGCACCACGGCCATCGGCTTGTTGACGTTCTTGCTGGTGAAGTCGTAGAAGCGGTCGCCCGCCGCGCGCGTCAGAATGAAGGTCGCGTCAGGGCGGCCATTCTCATCGCGGCCGGGCTGCGCATCGCGGAAATCCGAGCCGGAGACCACAGCGATTCGCTGCAGCAGGTAATACTGTCCCTGTTCCGCCTCATTGGTCCCGCCATACTGCATCAGCTCCTGGTCCGGAGGAATGTTGCCGCCGGTGGACTGCTTCGCCGCATCCTGTGTGGCAAATGGACCGCCCGCCACGGCATGAATCTCCAAGCGGGCCGTCGATTGGATAATGTCGCGCACCCGGCCGGGATCGTCCACCCCAGGCAGCTCGACCAGAATCTGGTTCTTGCCCAGCCCGTACTCCTGGACCGTCGGCTCCGTCACGCCCAGCGAATTGATACGCGTCGTGATGGTCTCGATCGAGTTCTGCATAGCCTTCTTTTCGAGGGCCTGCTGCTCGGCTGGCTTCAGGGTGAGGGTGTAGCCGTCCTGGGTCGAGCTGATGTTGTACTGCTGGCCGTACTTCGTATCCAGCACATTGCGGGCGTCGCTCGCTTTGGCTGCGGGCACGCCGGAGATCTGGATGGTCGTTGGGTCGGACGGGTTTGGCTTCAGGATCGAGCCCACGGAGACGCCTGCGGCCTGAAGATCGCTCTGCAGGCGGCCCAGCGCGTTGTCCGTCTCCGCGCCTACGGCCTCTTCGACCATCACCTGCAGCACCAGGTGGGTGCCGCCCTTCAGATCGAGACCTAGATTGATGCGCTTCGCGAGCGCGTCACGCCATGCCTGGCCGCTGATGCCATTGGGAATGCCGAAGATCCCGAAGACGAAAACCAGCAGGATGGCGACGATGAGAGCTGCTTTACCGGTGAGATTCTTACGCATGATGGATGGGGTCGCCTCTTCGCGGCGTTACTTGGCTTCCTCGGGTGTATTGGTGGTCACGGCTGCAATAGCCGACTTCACGACTTCAACCCTGATGCCGTCCGGCGGCAGCTTCAACTGGATCGCATCGTCGCGCAGCGCCACGATGGTCCCGCGCATCCCACCGGTGGTCGTGATCTTGTCGCCGATCTTGAGATTATTCAGCATCTCCGTCCACTGCTTCTGCTTCTTTTGGTTCGGCCGGAAGAGCAGCAGGTAGAACACGCCGACCATCAATACGGCGGGCAGGAAAGTAATGTAGTTAGTAGGCAGCGCGACCCCAAAGATGCTGGGCGAGACAACAGCGGCAAATTCAACGAACACAGAGTTCCTTCTTCCATCAAGGTGCTCCGCTCCGCCCCGCCGGTCTGGAGGCTGGCGCGCAATGGCTGCAGCTTCAGGTGCGGGAGCGCGGGAGAGGAGCAGGTATGGCCAGGCGAACCGGAGCAGATGCCAGGCAGGAAACCTCCCGGACCGCCACTCATCCCGCGCAAGCCAAACTCCCGAAACGCCCGCAGCCGGGCGAAGACAGGACACACAGATCGGCAGGATACCTAAGCAACAAGCATCACGGAGTCTGTGGCTTGTGTCAAGGGATCGCGGCGTTACTCCCCGTTGTACTTCCGCAGCCAGTCGGTAAGCTCCTGCATCACATTCACCCGCTGCTCCCATAGCACTGGGAAGTGCGGCGACCCCGGATAGGTCACCATCCGCACTGTCTTGTGGCGATCGGCGAGCAACTGAAAGAACTCCGTGCCCTGAAACGTGGGCACTCGCTGGTCTGCTTCGCCGTGCAGGATCAGCAGCGGCGTGGTGACCTGGTTGGCGAAGGCCACAGCGGAGAATTTGCGGAAGGCCGGCGGGTCGTCCTCCGGCCAGCGCGCGTCATAGTCCACCTGCGGAAGGTCGCTGGTGAAGAGGAACGGCGCCCAGTCCGTAATGCCCGCGCCCTCGATCGCCGCCCGGTATCGCTTCGTCTGCGTTACCGTCCACGAGGTCATGAAGCCTCCCGCGCTCCAGCCGAAGATCGCGAGGCGGTGCGGATCGGCCCAGCCCTGCGCGATGGCATAGTCCGTCGCACTGTCCACGTCCTGGAACGCGCGGTCGCCGAAGTGCTGATAGATCGCCGCCAGAAACTCTGCCCCGTAGCCGGTCGATCCGCGATATTCCGGCTGCAGCACCACATATTCCTGGCCGGCGACGATCCGGGCCAGAGCGTCGAACCCGAGTTGGTCGTTGGCCTCCGGTCCGCCATGCGGCAGGACGAGGAACGGATACTTCTTGCCCTCTACATAGCCCGCGGGAAAGGTCGCGATGCCTTCGAGCGCGATGCCAGCTTTGCTCTTCCAGTGCACCGCGCGCACCGGCCCCAGATCGATGGCAGCCAGTTCGGCATCGCCTTCGGTCGTGATCTTCCGCAGATGGTCGCCGTCCGGCACTGCGACGTTGGCTGCGTGACTCGGGTCTTCCACATTCATCGCGATCTGCGTACTCGTGTGCGGATAAAGGCTTCGCGCCGGCACGCCTTCAATGTTCCCTTCGTTCCAGCGATAGACCGGAGCCAGCGCCCCGTCGCGAAACTCCTCCAGATCGTTCTGCACCCCATGCGCCACCGCCACCCACACGCGGCCTTGCGTGTCGCCCTCAAGCTCTACCGTCGTCCCCTGCAGTTGGGGAGTCCGATCCGTCGCCGTGCCGCCCGCCGCGGGTACGGTCCACACATGCTCCGGCGTCAGAACTTCCGACTTGGTCGAGAGAAAGGCCAACTGCTTCTCACCGTCTGCCCACGCGATGCCGCTCACCGAATCGGGAATATCCGTGACGTGCTGCGCACCCTTCGCGCTGCAGATGTCGATCGCCGTCGCGACCTCGTGATGTCCGATGTGCGGCAACGGCGAGAGCATTGCGAGCGACGATCCATCCGTGTTCCATGCAATGTTGCCGCCGTCGACGGACTTCAGATTGCTGCACCACCAGCCGCCGCCGGTCCCATCCACATTTACGATGTAGAGACTCGACTCTCCCGCCTCCTGCACATGACGCACATCCTGCAGCGGGTCCGGGCTGCGCGGATCAGCCACAATCGCGAAGTGTTTGCCATCCGGAGACGCCACCGCCGAGTTGATCCCGCGCGGCAGCAGCACCACAGTTGCGGGCACCGCCGCAGCCTTGTGATCGGCTAGGGGGAAGACCGCGAGTTGGCGCTGGTCCTTCACCTTCCACGCGCCATACAGGCTATGCCCATCCAGGGTGAAGCCAATGGGCGAGAAGTCGTCCTGCAGATCGAGCTTGGCGGCGTGGCTGCCGTCCGCGCCGACGGTCCACCACTCGGTATGAGTCGGGCCCTTGTCCGCACCGAAAGTCACGCGATACAGAATGGTTCCGTCCGGCGAGACTGCAGTCGCCTCGCCGCTGCGCAGCGCGCTCCAGTCTTTTGCTGCAAACGGATGCTTCGCCGCAGCCACCGTCGGCTGTTGCGCTCCGGCAGCGCCTGCAGCAAGCAATGCCGCGCCTAGCCACCCGTACACCACACACCGCTTCCGCATCGACGCTCTCGCTTTCTCCCGACGTTCCAGTTCTTCCACGCTCCAGGTGCCGCGAGTATAGCGAAGGATTATGGCGACGGGCATGTGCCGGAGAGCGAGCCTTCCAGCCCCTCCTGCTGCACCGCGAACGTCATCGCAGGCGCCCTCGTGGCCGCCGTGCGGGTGATGTGGAAGACATACATCGTTTCGAAATCATCGCTCGGCCACGCCGGCACCTGCGATGGGTCCAGCCCGTGCGAGCGCAGCATCTGCCGGGCAAAGTCGTACGCATACTTGTGCTCCCACGCCATGAAGATGGTGCTGTTCGCATAGACCGGCGCGGTCACGGCACTCTGCAAGCCGGCAATATCCGCGAATGACATCTGCGTATTCACCGGCAGACCGAGTTGGATTGCCGTCGGCTCGATCGTCGCTAATGGCCGCACGTAGGAATAAGACCGGGGCGAAAAGGAGCTCTCCCGCATCCGGTCCGCCGGATTGGGTGCAAAGACTGCATCGGCGCGCCCAAAGCGTCCGATCAGCACTTTCGGCAACGCGAGCGAGCGGTTCAATCCCATGCAGTTGAGTTGTCCCAGCCCGCCGATCGGCTTCTCGCCATGCCGCATCATGACGATCGTTTCGCTGCTCTGTGTTGACGAACCTGTGGCCGACGAAGAGGCGGACTCCGGCTGCCCGTTAGAAGCTTTGCAGCCACTCGCCACAAAGCAAAGTGCCAGGAGGGTAGCCGCGGCGTAGAAGAATGCACGCACGAGCGAAAACGATCTCGATGTCTTTGCCGTCAATACTCTGTCCTTCGCGAATCGGTGATACCAGATATACATATGGTAGAAAATTCCGGCGAACAGCGAACGTAGACCAGCAACAAGAGGGTGGTGGGCACGCTCATGACTGGATTTCTCGCTTCACTGCGGCGGGACCTTCGCTTCGCCACGCGGATGATCGCCAGGCGTCCCGGCTTTTCCGCGGCCATCGTGCTCACGGTTGCGCTTGGCATCGGCGCCAACACGGCACTCTTCTCCGTCATCCGCGCCGTGCTGCTGCGCCCGCTCGGGTATACGGACTCGCAGAAACTCGTTGTGCTGACGCGCAGCGCCACGCCCATCCACGTGGATGAGTTTCGCGCCGCCGCCCGCTCCTACACCGAGACTGGCGTCTACTCCGGCGGAGCGGAGCAACTCGCCCTGACCGGAAGAGGCGAGCCCGAAGTGGTCAGCGCCGCGCGCGTCTCCAGCAATTTCCTCAGCATCCTCGGTATCGCGCCAGCACTGGGCAGGTCGTTTCTGCCTGCGGAAGAACGCACCGGCGGACCTGACGTCGCCATCATCAGCACCCGCCTCTGGCGGCGGCACTTCGGCAGCGACCCCGCCATCCTCGGCCACACGGCAACGCTCGCGGGGATGCCCTACACCATTGTCGGCGTCCTGCCGCCGCGCTTCGCCTTCCCCTTTGCAGGTACGAATACAGACGTATGGATCACCAGGCCTATCGAGTGGTCCCTGATGCCGCTGAAGTCACGGCCGCTCAGCCCGTATCTGCGCATCTTCGGACGGCTCAAGCCGGAGATCGACCTGCAACAGGCGAACGCCGAGCTCACCGTCCTAAATCGCCAATACGCCGCCGCACATCCCGCCATGCTCGATGCCAAGCCGGCCACAGCAGACAACCCAACCAGCGTGCGGTCGCTGCAGGAATCCATCGTCGCCGATGTGCGCGTGCCTCTGCTGCTGTTGAGCGGTGCTGTCAGACTGCTGCTGTTCATCGTCTGCGCGAATGTCGCCAGCCTGCTGCTGGCCCGTGCCGCCACACGCGCGCGGGAGTTCGCTGTGCGCTCGGCATTGGGAGCAGGCCGGAGTCGCCTGCTGCGCCAGCTCCTCACCGAAAGCACGCTGCTCTCCCTGCTCGGCGGCGCGCTCGGGGTCCTGCTCGCATGGGCCGCTCTGCGCGGCATCCGCACCGCCACCGCGCTGGATCTGCCGCGCAGCTCGGAGATCCATCTCGACCTGGGTGTTCTCTGCTTCGCTCTCGTGCTTTCTGTTCTCACCGGCATCCTCTTCGGTCTGGCGCCCGCGCTCTCTGCATTCCGCCGGGATCTCGCCGCCGTCCTGCAGCGCAATCTCACGACGTCCGCGCGTGGCAGATTCCGCCGCCGTTTCGCCCGTCCGTCCCATATAGGCCCGCGCGGGCGGCTGGTCGCCGGACAAGTAGCGTTGTCCCTCATCCTTCTGGTGAGCGCCGGGCTGCTGCTGCAAAGCCTGGCGCGCCTCTATCGCGTCGACCCCGGCTTCCGCCCGGATCACGTGCTCACCATGTCGGTTTCGCTCGCGCCTGCACAATACGACACCGAGACGAAGCGGGCCAGCTTTTACACACAGCTTGTGGAACGTGTCGAAGCAATGCCCGGTGTCGATCACGCGAGCCTCACCCTCACGCTGCCCACCACGGGCTGGGCAGGATCGCCGATCCAGATCACCGGCCGCCCGGAGCTGCCGCTGAACCAACGGCCCATCGCGATCATCCAGCAGATCTCACCGGACTACTTCGGCACTCTCCAGATCCCGCTGAACCGCGGCCGCGCCTTCACCACTGGCGACAACGCCGGCACGCCCGGAGTGGTCATCATTAACGAGGGCCTCGCGCGCCGCTTCTGGCCCGAATATCCGCGTGGCGAAAATCCCATCGGCCAGCAGCTTTTCGTCGGTTCGAGCCGGCAGCCGCTCGAGATTGTCGGCATCGCCGCAGATGTCCATCAGGGAGGGCTGGAGGACGAGCCCAGGCCGGGGGTCTATCTGGCGAATGAGCAGCAGCCCCCGCAGGCGGCGATCCTCGTCGTCCGAACAAAGACCGATCCCGCCACCTTCGCCGATGCGGTGCGGCGTCAGGTGCTCGCGTTGGACCGCAATCAGCCCATCTCCGATGTCAAAACGCTCTCCGCCGTCCTCGACGCCTCCGAAAATCAGCGCCGCCTGATATTCGCGCTGCTCGGCGCATTTTCCATCGCGGCCACGCTGCTCGCGGTGCTCGGTCTGTACAGCGTGATCTCCTACTCGGTGGTCGAGCGCACGCGGGAGATCGCGATTCGGCAGGCGCTGGGCGCGCAGCGCGGCAGCATTCTCGCTCTCGTGCTGCGGCAGGGCCTTGCTGTTGCCCTTACCGGCATTGTCGTTGGCACCACCGGAGCAGCCGTCCTCACGCGTCTGCTCAATTCGATGCTCTTTGGTGTAAAAGCACTCGACCCGGTTACATTTAT
>JAUTWX010000519.1 GCA_030838385.1 Acidobacteriaceae bacterium | reverse complement strand
TTCCAGACCCAGGGCAGCCGCGTCCTCCTCTGCATGTTCCTGCAACTCGGCGCCTTCATCTGCCTCGGCATCTGCGTCGCCGCCATCGTCAGCCGTCTGCACTTCCTCGGCGCACGCGCCGCCGGCGTCTACATCGCGCTCTTCGGCGGATTCCTCGTCGTCTTCGACGCCATGGCCGGCACCATGGCCACCTGGGCCATGATCCATCCCTCCGTCGCCCCGCATTCCGATGTTGTGATCGCGCTTTACTACCTCGGCTACGGACTCGGCGGCCCCGGCTTCTCCATCCCCATGGGGTTGCTCATGGCCGGCGTCTCCGTCACCGCGGCCTTCATGCGCGTGCTGCCCAAGTGGCTCATCGTCCTCGGCCTTATCCTCGCAGCCGCAGGCGAGCTCAGTTGGCTGCACCTCATCGTCTACCCCAAGCTTCTCTTTCTCATCCCGCTCACCCGCTTCCCCGGTTTCATCTGGATCATCGCCGTCGGCTTCCTGTTGCCCAAGACCAGACGGCCCGCATCCCAGCTCGCGGCGTGACTCGTATTGGGCGAGCGTAAGGAATGCACGCTCGAGAATTGTCACCGTAGGCGTATGCAAGAGCGCACTTCCGGTTGTGGCTTCTCTCTTAAGGGGAGCCACACCCGGCGGACCTTGGCGCGACAAGGTAACCGTGAAAACGCTCTATACTGGCCGCTCATGAAAGCCCTGCACGCACTTGCTCTCTGCGCCGCAATCGCACTGAATGCCCCGGGTCTCGCTTCTGAGACCTGGGCGGCCATGCCTCCCCCGGCTACTGTTCCGGCCGCAATGCAGCAGATGGCGCTGCCCAGCCACGGCAGCACCCTCCTCGGCGTCTTCTATCTCGCCGCCGGAGCAGGCCCGCACCCCACCGCGATCATCTTTCACGGCTTTCCCGGTTACGAGCAGAACCTCGACATCGCGCAGACCCTTCGCGCCCACGGCTGGAACGTCCTCGCCATGCACTATCGCGGATCGTGGGGTGTCAAGGGCAGCTTCTCCTTCGAGCACGCCGCCGAAGACGCCGACATCCAGGTTCAGTTCCTCCTCGACTCCGCCAACACGCAGAAGTACCGCATCGACCCGCGTCGCATTGTCGTCATCGGCCACAGCATGGGCGGATACATGGCCGCCGCGGCCATGGCGCACATCCCACAGGTCGCCGCCGCCGTCCTCATCTCCGCATGGAACATCGGGGCAGACTATGAAACCCGTCACCACCTGGGCACCGCCGCCCCGACCGTTGAAAACGAAGCGAAGACGCTCGCCCAGGACAACAGCCTCGCGCCACTCGCCGGCACCAGCGGCCTCCTGCTCGCCCGAGAGATCCGCGATCACCAGCAGGCGCTCGATATCCTCAAACTCGCGCCCGCCATCGCGCCCCGCCCGGTCTTCATCATCACCGCCAACGACGGCCTCGTCCCGCCCGACCACGCGCTCGCCGAAGCGGTCAGGAAGACCGGCGACACCCACGTCACGGAGCGCCACTGGAACACCGACCACAGCTACTCCGGCCAGCGAGCCGAATTAGCCGAAGCCATCCTCCAATGGACCGCAAACCTGCCGCGCTAGCCCAAAAGGCTGATCTTTCTCGTCCGTCATCCTGAACGTAACCGAAGGTGGAGTGAGGGACCTGCTGTACCTTCCGTTCAATATCGGCGCGAAGCGCCGCTCAGTCCGCGATGCAGCTACTCTGTAGCGATCGCGTCGAGCGAAACTTTTTTAAGCAGGAGCACTTACACCGGAGGAGCACCCTCCACCACCTGCACCCCAGCCGGCGGCACAAACCGGAACGTATCCGCCGCCATCACCGGATTCGCCTGCTCATCCTTGAAGGCAAAACTCGTCCGCGAGCCATCCAGCTCCTCCAGCGTCATCGACTGAATCGTCCCCTCACGACTCACTACCAGCTCCAGCGAACGCACCCGCTGCTCCATCCCGCGTGGCACTCCGCGCAGCCGGAACTCGCGGCTGTCCACCGGCGTCATCGTCAACCGGTCCAGCTCCTTCGTCAGTTGCGCATGTCCCAGCAGAAAGCGCAGCGGCGATCGCAGATCGTCCAGCTTCTTTGCCGGAATCTGCTGCACCTGCGCGTCCCCCGGCGTGTAGAACCAGCCGTACTTTCCGTCCAGCACAAACACCTTGCCTGCCGGCTCGGCGTAGTTCCAGCGCATGCGCCCCGGCTTCTCCAGCAGGAGCACGCCACTCTCGTGCCGGTCCATCCCCATGCCTGCGTAGCTCTCGGTGAAATTCACGCGCAGCCGATGCAGCGCGTTGTAGTGATGGTCCACCGCTGCGGCAAGCTGCGCAGCGGATGGAGCGACGCTCTGCGCCGCCAGTGGCAGCGTCATCAGCATGGCCAAAAACACAAAAGGCCAGCAGCGTGGCTGGCCTTTCGATCGCCTCCGGAAACTCACGAGATCGGAATTGTGCAGTTGGTGCCTCCCGCTGGATCGGCCTTGATCTCCCCCGACATATCCATGCAGAAGCCGCGATGCCCTGTCTTGCCGACTGTCTGCGGCACCGCCGTCACCTCATACGAGGTGAACAGGTCCTGGTTGTTCGTGCCCGTCGTTTTGGTGCAGTTTGTGATGTTGAAGGTGTAACCGTCCTTCTGTCCGGCGGCCAGGGACGACTGCAACATCTGCGCGGCCTGCGACGAGGGAGGCCCGGAAGTCGAGCTTCCACCCAGCACGCTGATCGAGCAGGCAAATCCATTTGCAGGGAAGTTTGTCTGGTACTGCACCTCCGCCGCCTGGATCGCGCGCAGCGACGCCAGGGCAGACGTCTCGTGTGCCTGGATCATCATGTTGAGCATGCTTGGAATCGCGATCAGCGAGATGATCAGGATCACCGCCATTACGATCATCAGTTCCATCAGCGTGAAACCCGCTTCGCCATGCCGGAAACGACCTTCCGTCGCCGGCTCTTTCCACCACTTCTTCATGACTTGACCCTCAAATCCTCTGGCGCACTCGCACAGGCGAATACTGCCGACCGCAGAGTATCAAAATCCCGGCGGCACCGGAAATATGGAAATGGACGCCTGTGTGTGCCAAAGAAAGACGCGCGCCATCCCGATTCCGCTCAAGGTGCTAGGGCAGACTCCTCGAACTGTCATCCTGAGCAACGCGAAGGCCTGCAGTTTGTTGGCTCTTCCACCAAACAGGGTGCCCCATCTCGCTTTTGAGATGTTGGTCCAGATGTGCCCCCATCCCTATGTTAGGACATGGAGATCACCGTGGCTAAGAGCTACTTACTTCCCGCAGGTACCTTAATAATCAGAACGGGGGACAGATGGAATCCGAATTCCGGAAGCTGAATGAACGGGAAAGGGAATTGCTGGAGAAGCTTTTAGATGCTGAGTTCCCCGGCCGTGACGAATGGCGTACTCAACTGGACTCGATGACAGGTAGGCAAGTAATTGAAGATGGAACCTTGATCCTGCGGTGCGATGCGACTCTTCCTCTGCCGACAAAGTATAAAAAGCTCGGGGTTGAAGGCATGTGCAAAGATGCAGATGGTGGCGACATCGCCGTCCTGCTTCACGCAGACGATAACGGCTTCCTGAGAATGCTTGAGATCCTAAAATATGATGGGTCCCCGGTCATCAATCCGCCGTCTGCTCGCGACTTGGTACTCTTGCTGCCGGAAGACAGGGGTCAGCGACTCGGGGGAACGGCGGCTTCTTGAGTGCAGGTGCCTTTACTAAAAGCTAGGAGCTAACAGTCCTCAGCACACCAAATCGCCGCGCCCCACCTTGATACCATCCAGCCGCCCCAGCATGGTCACCGCGATCTTCTCCGGATCGAACAGCTCCCGCGCCAGCGTCATCGCCTGTTCCGCCGTCACGTTCTCCACCTGCTGCATCACCTCTTCGATCCCGAAGAAGTGGTTGAAGTACATCTCCTGCCGAGCCAGGTTGGACATGCGCGCGCCCGTGCTTTCCATGCTCAGGACGATGTTGCCCAGCAACTGGTCCTTCGCGCGCCGCAGCTCGTCCTCCGGCATCGGCTCCTGCTTCAACCTCCGGAACTCGTCCGTCACCAGTTGGACCACCTGCAGCGCCTTACTGGACGACGTGCCTGCATAGACGCACCACATCCCCGTGTCCTTGTATGGGTTCAGGTCGCTGTAGATCGAATACGCCAGCCCGCGCTCCTCGCGCACAGTCTGGAAGAGCCGCGAGCTCATGCCGCCACCCAGCACCGTGTTCAGCACCAGCGCACAGTAGCGCCGGTCGCTGGAGATGGGCAGGGAAGGCACGCCCATGCAAAGCTGCACCTGTTCAAGCGCCTTCTTGTTGCGCAGCACAATCTTCGCGCTGGTGCTCGGCGGCAGGTTCGCGTCCTCAGGCACGCCTCCAGGCATGCTCTCGAAGCGCCGACGCACCTCATCCACAAACCGCTGATGATCCAGATTTCCCGCCGCGGTGAAGACCACGTTGCCGCCGCGGAAGCGATCGCCGTAGTAGCCGAGCAGCTTCGCCTGCTCCAGTCGCCCCACCGTCTCCTTCGTCCCCAGGATCGGCTTGCCCAGCGGGTGACCCCTCCAGAAATTCTGGGTAAAGATCTCGTGCACCAGGTAGTCGGGGTTGTCCTCGTCCATCTTGATCTCTTCGAAGATCACGCCCCGCTCGCGCTGGATATCGCCCTCCGCGAAGATCGGATGCAGCACCAGATCGCTCAGGACATCGAGCGCAGTCGGGATATGCTCATCCAGCACTTTAATGTTGAAGCAGATCGTCTCCTTGCCCGTGAAGGCATCCAGGTTTCCGCCGATCGCGTCTACCTCGCGCGCAATGCGCTGCGCCGTTCGCGTCTCGGTGCCCTTGAACACCATGTGTTCTACAAAATGCGAGATGCCGTTCAGCTCTGCGATTTCATGCCGCGAGCCGGCCCGCACCCACACGCCCATTGCCACGGAGCGCATATGCTCCATGCGTTCCGTCAAAATAGTCAACCCGTTGGGGAGGACCGTCCGTTCCACACTGCGTTCGTTCGTCATATAGGTCGCCCGCTCACCCGGTTACACCGGACACTGGTTAGGGCGGACACGTGTCCGCACGGAAGCACATACGTGCCATTCAGCCGATGCTATGCTTGCCTGTTGCCGGAACTGTCTCGATGCCGCCTGATACCGGATTGCCGTCAGAGCCTCTGTCTGGGGCGCCTTCCGATCCAACGGGGGAGAGCTTCTCCATTTTAGACTCTGCCAGCCCGGAATCGGTTCAGCCCCCTGCCTCATCCACGGTGCAATCGCTTTTCGGCCTTTCTTTTGAGCAGCTTAGCGGCCTGGTAACCCACTTCGACGAGCCGGGATTTCGCGCCCGTCAGCTCGCCCAGGCTCTCTATCGCGACTGGCACCCGGACCTCGACGCCATCACCACCCTGCCCGTCGCTCTGCGTGAAAAACTCGTGGCCGAAGGCTACACCATCGGCCTCCCACCCATCCTCAAGACCTTCCGCTCTGTCGACGGCACCGAGCGCTATCTCATCGGCGCGAGTGGCAATCAAACCGTCGAGACCGTCTGGATGCCCGACGGCGACGGCGCCGAAGATCCCGATGCTGACGACAACGCACCCGCACGCCGCCGCGCTACGATCTGCGTCTCCTCGCAGATCGGCTGCGCCGTCAACTGTCAGTTCTGTCTCACCGCGAAGCTTGGCATCGAGCGCAATCTCACCGCCGGCGAGATCGCCGGGCAGGTCGTCGCTGTCCTCCGCCGCCATCAGGTCGAACTCGGCCGCGATCGCATCAACCTCGTCTTCATGGGCATGGGCGAGCCCTTCCTCAACTACGACGCCTTCATGGACGCGGTCCGCCTGCTCGTCACCGAAGTCGGTCTACCCGCCTCGCGTATGACCGTCTCGACCAGCGGCATCGTGCCGGGCATCGAGCGCTTCGCCCGCGAGCCCGTCCGTCCCCATCTCGCCATCTCGCTCAACGCCTCCAACAACACCGTGCGCGAAGCCGTCATGCCGATCACCCGCAAGTGGTCCATCGAAGCGGTGATCGAAGCCGCTCGCAAGGTGCCACTCGCGCCACGCGAAAAAATCACCTTCGAGTATGTGCTGTTAGGCGGCGTCAACGACTCGCTCGTCGACGCCGACGAAGTGGTCTCCCTCGCGCGCCGCGCCGGCTTCCCATCGAAGGTCAATCTCATCGTCTGGAACCCCGGCCCCAGCATTCCCTACCACCAGCCCGCGCCTGAAGACGTCGAGCGCTTCCAGCAGCGCCTCATCGCCCGCGGCGTCCCCGCATTCATCCGCCGCCCGCGCGGCCGCGACATCTACGCCGCCTGCGGCCAGCTCAAAAGAACCACCGAAGCGGCGCCTTAGAACGCTTGTCATCGTGAGCGCAGCGAAGGATCTGCAGTCAGCCGGGTGCCCCGCATCTCGCATTTGAGATGTGGGTTGAGAACGCAAAGCGGTATCATCGACCCGTGGCCACCATCCACATTTCGGCAGCCGAAGCAGCGCGCGATTTCGCGTCATTGCTGGCGCGCGTCAGTGAAGGAGCGGAGGTCCTCATTGAAGACGGCGAGAAAACCGTAGCCGTCTTGCGAGCACCAAACCCATCCCGCCGATCCATCTCTGAATCCATTGCATTGGCCGAAGCTTATTCAAAAGAACTGGGATATAAGCCCGTGATGGACCCCGACTTCGCCGCCGACGTCGAAGAGCGAATTCGCAATCGCAAGCCCCGCGATAGATCGGCATGGGACTGATCTGTTGGGTCTGATCCTCGACACGAGTATTTTGATTGCAAGCGAACGCCGCGGCGAAGCGGTCGAAGATCTCCTCCTTCGGGCGCGGGTCGTATATGGGGAGACTGATATTGCGCTCTCCGCCATCAGCATCGTGGAGCTGACGCACGGCATCTACAGGGGAAAGACAGATGCCGATCGTATTCGCCGGCGCATCTTCTTCGAAGGAGTGGTTCGCGACCTGATCGTGCATCCACTCTCGCTCGAAATCGCCCAGCTCGCCGGACGCATCGAAGGCGAGCAGGCCGCAATCGGCAACATCATCGCGTTTGAGGACCTGCTCATCGGAGCCACCGCACTCCATCTCGGCTTCGATGTGGCTTCACTCAATGCGAAGCACTTCCAGCGAATCCCGGGTCTGAACACCGTCAACCTCTAATCACAAGTCGTGCGATACAGTGGTACCGCCATGCGCCCACTCGCATTCCTCGCATCCACGCTCCTGCTAGCCGCGCCCGCCTTAGCCCAAGCAGCTAACACAGCCGATGCCGCGCGCTGCACCAACCTCCAGCAGCTCCAGCTAGACCACGCCCACGTAATCTCCGCAGAAGTCGTAGCCACCGGCGCTTTCATTGCGCCGCCGCGCCCCACCGGTCCAGCCGACCAGATCTCGCTCTATAAACAACTCCCCGCCTTTTGCCGCGTGAAGATCGAAGCCACGCCCACCGCCGACTCCAAAATCCAGATCGAAGTCTGGCTGCCCGCCGCCAACTGGAACCGCCGCCTTCAGGGCATCGGCAATGGCGGCTTCGCTGGCGAAATCGACTTCGAAGGTCTGGCTCGCGCCCTCGACAGCAGCGCCGCCACCGCCGGCACCGATACCGGCCACTTCGCCGACGGCATGGTTGCGAGTTGGGCTCTCCATCATCCGGAGAAGATCACCGACTACGGCTGGCGCGGCATTCATCAGATGACCGAGCAGGCCAAGGCTGTCATCGCCGCCTACTACGGCTCACCCGTGCAGCACAGCTATTTCACCGCCTGCTCCGATGGTGGACGCGAAGCGCTCATGGAGGCGCAGCGTTTTCCCGCCGACTACGATGGCATCCTCGCCGGAGCGCCCGCCTACAACTGGACCACGCTGCTCACCAGCGCCGCCATCGGCATGCAGACGCTTCTCGCTGACAACGCCAGCTACATCCCCGCCGACAAAGTGCCGCTTATCCATCGTGCCATCCTCGCCAATTGCGACAAACTCGACGGCCTGAAGGATGGCTTGATCGCCGATCCGCCCGCCTGCCACTTCGACGCCGCAAGAATCACCTGCAAACCAGGGAAGAGCCAACGCTGCCTCACCGCCCCGCAGCTCAAGTCACTCAATGCGGTCCTCGCGGAGCATAAGGTTGGCGACACCACCATCCCCGCCATCCAGACGGCCGGCGGCGAACTCGATCCCAACGGCTGGCCCAGTTGGATCACCGGCCCCGAGCGCGGCAAGTCCGCCATGGCCGGCTTCGGCTACGGCTACTTCGCCAACATGGTCTACAGTGATCCCAAATGGAACTTCCGCACCTTCGATCCCGTCGCCGGCCTCGCCGCGGCGCGCGAGAAGACCAGCGAAGCGCTCGACGCCACCAACCCCGATCTCAGCGCCTTCCGCGATCGCGGCGGCAAACTGATCATGTATCACGGCTGGGCCGACGCAGCCATCAGCCCCACCTTCTCCATCCACTACTACGAACAGGTGCAGCAGAAGCTCGGCCAACAGAAACAGAGCACAGACGAGACCGCGAGCTTCCTGCGCCTCTACCTGATGCCCGGCGTCAAGCACTGCTCTGGCGGTCCCGGCTCAGACAGCATTG
>JAUTWX010000507.1 GCA_030838385.1 Acidobacteriaceae bacterium | reverse complement strand
GCTGGCGGGAGGCCCTGTTCCGCTAGCTAATTTTTCGGCGGATGTGAGACGCCGTGTCCCACCGGACCCTTCTGGGGTGCCCGCGTCCGCTGACGCGCGTACTGCTGGCCGTGAATCTTGATCTTCGACTCGTCGATCTGGCCCTCGGTCGGCTGGTCGAAGACGGCGCCTGGCGCGAGCAGATAGGTTTGCGCCTGGCGGCCCGGCGTGGTGCTGGTGCGGACGTCGACGCGAGTTGGATCGATGCCCTTCTCGTTGGCGAGATACGCACGGGTGTTCATGGAGCGCTCGGCGGCCGTCAACTGCCCGTCGACTTCGCTGTCGGAGTGCTCGCCGACCAGGACCAGGCGTGCATCCGGCTGGTGCTCCATGGTGAGAGCAATGTCGTCGAGGCAGGCGCGGCCTTCGTTGTCCACGCGGGCAGGGCGGCGCATATCGCGGTTGAAGTACACCGTGCACAGCGGCTGAGCCTTGGGCGCGGGCGGCAGCGCGGGCGGAGCGATGGTGACCTCCGTGGTCGCAACCGCGGTCCGGCCCAGGTCATCGAGGACGCGGCAGGTAACAGTAGCGACGCCGGGCGGCAGGCCGTCGGTGTGCAACTCTGCGGTGTTGTCCTTGCCGTTGATCTGGCCTTCGGAGGTGGTGTAGCTGTAGGTCAGTTGCCGCTGCGCAATGCTGCTGGCATAGGCAGTGATGATGGAGACCTGACCCGGCGTCACGGTCGACGGATCGGCCGAGCACTTCACGGTGGGGGCGGGCGATTCCTTGACCACGAAATTCGTGGAGCACTGTGCGAATTGCTTGCCCTTCTCCTTGAGTGAAATATGGGCGGTAGCGTGGTAGGTCCCGCCAGCGAGTCCAGTGGTGTCGACGAAGATGACCGGACCGAAGCCTTGCTGCTTGCCGGCAGTCAGCACCCAGTTGAAGAAGAAGGGGTGCTTGGTCCTGTCGCGATAGTTGCGCAGGGTTGCCGCCAGCGTGACGCGCTCACCCGCATAGACCTCCGACGGGCTGGCATCGCAGGCCAGACTCTTCGACTGCACAGGATTCATCTCGCCGAAGCGGAAGACCAGCCCAGCGGAGAGCCGCAGGGCGCTCACACTCTCCGTGCCGCCGGCGAGATCATACGGCTGCAGCGCGCCCTGATCGGCGTGCATGTAGCCGTAGTCGGCCTGGGCGAGACGGAAGGCAACATGCTCATGCGTATGCGGCAGCAGGAGATCGACCCCGCCGCCACCGGAGAAGCCGTAGCCCCAGGTGGGCGGTTGGAACTTGGGTCCGGCCACCTTTGCGCCGCCGCCGGTGAAGTGCACGAACGGGATGATGTGCTGGCCGAGGAAGAAGCGATACACCGGGCCTGCTTCGACGGTGTAGAAGGAGTCAGTAATGCCGCCAAGCTGGATAAACGGCGGCGCCGGCGATGAGCCGGTGGTGCCAAGCGGGTATTCGCTGTGGGAGAACTCCGCCTGCACGCCAAAGTGGCGCTTGAAATAGTACGTGCCGCTGGCGATGTAGCCGCGCGTGTTGTTGCTGGGGAAGCTAAAGGTTCCGACGCTGCCGCTGGGGCGCAGATAGGTGTATCCGCCGAAGATGTCGATGCGCGAGGCAGGCGGCGGCTCCGGCTCATTCACCTGGGACCCAGGCAGCGACGGGTTCACGGCCTGGTTGTCGGGCGCCTGCGGTGTTGCGGGCGCCTGATCTTGTGACGCAGACGGTTGTGCGGCATCGGGCGCTGGCGCGGTGGCGTCCGTTGCGGGCGTGCTGGGTGCGGGTGTGTTGCCCGTTGCGGCTGGAGTCGCGGGTTGTGTCGCGGCCGGAGTCGCGGCAGGTTCGGCCGACGGTGTTGCCGGCGCCGTCTGCTGCGGCGTCGACGCCGCGGCGGGGACAACGGATGAGGGGGCTGCGTCGATGGTGTTCGCAGCCGGAGTCGTATTCGCAGCCGGAGTCCGGGCGGGAGGATCTGCCGGCGCCGGAGTATCGCTGTCGTGGTCGAGAGTGAGCGGCCGCTGCGGCTGGTCCGGAAAGAACCGAAGGCTGTCCTGTGTTGCGGGGCCTTGCGTTGGCGTGGCGCTCGTCGCAGGCTGTGCCGTTGCGGCATCGCCGCTCGGGTTTGTCGGGGTTGCTTCCGGCATCACCGGATCGGGGTTCGCCACGCCGGTGCTGGTTGCGTCACTCGATGCATCAGGCGTCTGTGCGGCCGATGGCTGACCTGCGGGAGCGTCGTCGGTCGTGTCCTTCGTCTGGGTAGAGGGAGCGTGCAGGGGCGCGGTCGCTGCGGCAGGCGCGGCGGGCGTCGCAGGTTGCTGAGCACCCGCAACCAGCGTGCACAGGCCAGCGGCCAGCAGAGCTTGAACGATCGGACCCAGCGTAGCTCTCGAGCGATGACGCATGAACAGTGTTCCTTAGCAGCAGCCTGCGCCGGTCAGCGCAGGTGCAGTCCGTCCGCAAGTCGCAGCTTGCGGCACGAAGGTTGGGTTAGACAGCAGGCCAGGCTTGAGCATCACCGGGCCAGTACGAAATCAACAGTCGAAGACTGCGTGATGGTTGCGCCACTACTGGTGGCGGTGCCGGTGACGGTAACGGTGTAGATCTTGTAATTGCTGGGAGCCGCGCAGCCCGACATGCCAACTGCCGCAACCAGCAGCGCGAAGAGCACGAGCAGCAGCAACAACCGGCGGCGGCGGCGCGCACCTGCCAGCAGCCCTCCGGCAGAGCCGAAGAGGCCCAGTGGCAGCATGGTCCAGGCAAGCAGCGGTGAGCTGCCGTCGTTCGGCGTGAGCGGCGTGTTGCGCATCTTTCCGAAGACCTTGGGCACGTTGGTGGTGTCCGCCGTGGCGGTGATGGTCATCGCGGAGGTGCCGGTGGCGCCGGAGGCTAACGTGACGCTGGCTGGCGCGAAGGCACACGATGCTCCCTCCGGCAGTCCGGAGCAGGCAAGTGTAACCGGGCCGGTGAAGCCGCTGGTCGACGTCAGCGTCACGGGGTAATTCACGCTGCCATTGTGGTCGATCTCCTGTTCGGGCGGAGTCGCCGCCAGGGTGAAGCTGCCGCCGGTATCGCCTCCACCTCCACCACCCCCGCCGCCACCGCTATCCGTGACGGTGAGGGTTCCATTCACCTCGGTGATGACGTAGTTCGAAGCTTTGACGCCCGGCCCCATCACATAATCTGGGATGATGGGATAGGTTCCCGCCGGGCTGGAAGTAACAGCCGTGGTGCTGTAGGTCGCGGTAATGGACTGCCCAGGGACTAGGTTGACGATAGTGCCGGTGAGCGGCGGGTTGGCCGTGTTCACCGGACGCGTCTGGTTGTCGGCCGTGATGGTGACCGGCCGCGGCGTGACCTGCAGGGTGATGGTTGCAGTCGTCGCCGGATAATTGGAGTCGCCGGAATACGATACGGTGACGGTGTACGTCCCGACGTCTTCGAGTGTGGCCGAGGGCGAGCAGCTCACGGCTCCGTTCGGCGGCAGCGGCAGCGGCCCGCACAGGGTCAAGACGCCGATGGAAAAGCTGGCATTGCCGGTAGGCTGGTTCGCGCTTCCCTGGTTGCCAGTAATGGCGGAGGCGAGCGTGTAGGCGTCGCCATAGACCACGGTGACGGCCGGCGCGGTGACGGTCGCCACGGGGGGCGGCGGGGCGTTGGCGATCAAGGTGATCGTCTGGGCCGGATTGGCCGAGGTGTCATTCAGGTGTGCGAGATCGACGTAAGAGCCGGGCGCCTGCGGCGTGAAGACGAAGCTGAGATCGCAGGTAGTACCGGAAGGGATGCTGTTGCCGCAGTTGCTGCCGGCGGCATCGACCGCGAAGTTCTTAACGTCGTCCAGGAACATGGTGGCCAGCGGCTTCAGGACGTCGTTGCCGGCATTCCATAGCGTGGTCTTCTGTGGAGTGCTGGTCTGGCCGACCTTGACCGTTCCGAAGTCGAGCGTCGGAAATTTGTAAGTAATCTCGCGCAGGGCGCTGTTGCCGGTGTCGGCGATGTAAACATCGGCTCCGCCATCGACCGCTACCGCCGCGGGACTGTTCAGCTCGGCCACATCGGCCGGGCCATTGTCACCGATGTATCCTGCGGTGCCATCGCCGGCAAGCACGGAGATCTCGGGGTTATGCGCCAAGCCGGTGAAGGCCAGAAAGATGCGGTTGGAAGCGGCATCTGCGATGTAAATGTCGCCTGCGGCATCTGCGCCGATGGCGGCAACACCCGGCAAACCGGTGCCCAGGCGGGTGCCCGGACTCGTATCCGCAGGGGTGCCGTTTCCGGCAAACCAGTGAATGGTCCCCGCGGGGTCGATGCGGTAGACCCGATAGGCGCCACGGTCCGCAACGTAGAGGGTGCCGGTGGGACTGAGATAGAGCGCGGAGGGGTGCACAAACATCGCGCTGGTCGCAGGCACGCTATTCGGTGCGGCAATGACTCCTCCGCCGGCGAGGATCGCCTTCTGGCCTCCGGCGTAGATCTGAAGCACATCGACGGCTGTCCCATCTTCCGCAACGAAGAGGTTGCCCAGTGTGTCGGTGGCGAGTGCGACGGGATTGTCCAAGCCGCTGACCAGCGTGCTCAGGTTGCCGTTCGCGTCGTACTGCAGGATGGAATTGCTGGTGGAGTCGGCGATGTAGAGATTCCCTGCCGCATCGAGCGCAAGCGCAGTCGGGGTGCTTACAGCGCCGCCTGGCGCAATCAACTGGGTGGGCGACGAGGAGCCTGCAGGCAGCACCGAGATGGAGCCGGACCCGCCGCCGCTCTCCGCGTAGTAGACGTCACCCGCGCTGTCGATCGCGATGGCGGAAGGCGCAGCTGCCGATTTGGCGAGAGTTTTGATGGTTCCCGGAATGAAGATCGCCTGCGCGCTCTGGCCTACGCCGCTCAGTCCGAAGCGGTAGGTGGTTGCCGGCGACGTCGCGCTGTCGGCGATGGTCAGGGGTGCAGTGCGCGGACCGGGCAGCCTGGGCAGAAAGCTGAGGCTAAGCTGGCAGGTTTCGACCTGTCCGGCGGTTGGCGCCGGGAGAGAGCCGCTGCACTGGTTCGGAGGGAAGCTTTGAAAATCGCCGGTCGGGCCGGAGCTAAGGTTCACGGCCGCCGTGATCATGAACCACAGGTTCTGCGGGGTGCTGTTGTTGGTGACGCGTGTCAGGGGAAAGCCCAGCCCCTCGGTCAGGATGCGGACCATGTTGTTGCTGGTGTCGGCCACATAGACGTTGCCGGCTTTGTCTGCCGCGAGCCCTCGCGGATTCAGCAGCGCGACCGAGACGGCGGCCTTGCCCTCCTGGTTTGAGGTGTAGGCGCCAGGCTTGCCATTACCGGCCACCACGGCAAGTTGGCCCGACAACAGCTCATAAACCTTCGCGGCGGCGTTGTCGTCGATGTAGAGATGGCCGACCGCGTCGGAGGTGACGCTGACCGGCGTCTGCAGCGCAGTGCTGCCGGAACCGCTGCTATCGTTGGTGCACCGGCCGACCGCGGTCGAGGGCAGTCCGCCGCTGATCTCACGCACGCAGGCATTGCCGGAATCGGCGATATAGAGGTTGCCCACCGGATCGATGGTCAGGCCCTGGGGCGCGTTCAGCGTTATCCCACCAGTGATGCCAGTGCATTGCGTCGGGACGGCGGTGGAGGGTGCACCGCTGACCAGGCAGACGGTCGTGTATCCCGGTGGGCTGCTGCGTATTACCTGTTAGATGCCGTCTGCTTAATCTTTGAGCGAAATATAGAGGGGGCCGGCGGTGTCGACCGCGACGCCGGACGGCGCGGGCGCGACGGAGACGCTCGAAGGATCCGTGCAGGTGCCGACCAGCGGCTGCAGATTGGCGATGCCGGTAGCGCCGGCACTCAGACGGCGCACGCAGTTGTGGCCGGTATCTGCAACGAACAGGTCTCCGGTGGCGTTGAATGCAACCCCGGATGGATTCGACACGCCGGTGGTGTAAGTAGTGACGCTGCTGGCGCTGGTGCAGGTATTACCGCCACCCTCACCCACTGCGACCGTCATGTTGCCGCTGGTGTCTACGCGGCGGATACAGTTGTTGCCGGTATCGGCGATGTAGATGTTTCCGGAGACGCCCGATGCGACGTAGGTAGGCGCCGTCAGGGGGATGGTGGTTGCAGAGCCCGGACCATCGTTGGTCGCGTTACCGCTGCCATCTCCTGCAAAACGAGCGGTGCTGGGCACCAGACGGACCGATTGCGCCATGCCCGCCTGCGCCGCGACACAGGCGGCAAGCACGAACACAGCCCCACGCAGCCACACGAGCACGTTTTCACTGTTACTGCGTGCAGCCAAGTTCCGCACAGTGTGGCTTTTCTTGACGAAAAAGCCACGCGACCGGCGGCGTGCTTGTATACACCTAAAGTGAAAACACACGAGTGCACCAATGCCAGATCCGCCCCGCAACCGTTTCATCATCCGCTCCACTTGTGCTGCCGGAGGAGCTGCGAGGGACTCTTCAACGGTGCCTCTGCGCTCGACCGGGAGACAGCCGGCCCGGCATCCAGGCGGGCTGTCCTAACTCACCTTGCCCATCCGGTCTGGAGCGACGTTTGTCCTGAAATGGGCAGACGCCTTCCGCCAATGGGAAAGTTCGCCCTATTCAAGCACAGGGGGAGTTACGAGAGTATGCAACTAAGGCATCAGTGAGGGTACTGAATCTTTATCGTAACTGATGCCGGTTACATAATAGTTATGCCCGGCGAGCGGGCGGTTGCGACCGGATTACGGACGCGGGGCGGGCCGATTCCAGCCGGTAGCCGGCGATCGCGGCAGGAACCACGACCGCCCGGCCGGCCATCAGATCGACCGGCTCGCAGCCCTCGGCATGAAGCACTGCGGAGCCTTCGACAGTCACCAGCGCGTGCGGCACTCCCGCGGGCGGCTCGGACCGGAAAGCGGCCGATGGGCTGAGGTCGATGCGGTCCACCGTGAAGTACTTCTGCTCGATCAGGCGGGTACGTGCGCCCTCGGTCTTGGGAGCAACCTTGCCTGCGGCGGTGTGAAGGCGCGTGGCGGCCAGGCCGCGATCGATGTGCAGCTCGCGCGGGCGGCCGTAGTCGTAGAGGCGATAGGTGATATCGGAGGTCTGCTGCGTCTCCAGCAGAGTGACACCGGGGCCGATGGCATGCACCGTACCGGCGTCGACAAAAATCATGTCGCCCTTGGACACGGGAACCTGTTCCACCATGGCCTCGAGGGTGTGGCCGGCGATGGCCTGGCGCATAGCTTCGACGGTGCTACCGGGCTTGAGCCCGAGCGCCACCGCCGCGCCGGGCTGGGCATCGAGCACGTACCAGCACTCGGTCTTGCCGCGCGGTTCGCCTGCCTGCTGAGCCAGCGCATCGTCCGGATGCACCTGGACGGAGAGCTTGTCGTGGGGGAAGAGGATTTTGACCAGCAGCGGATAATCGCCGACTTCGTTGCGATGGGGACCGAGCAGCGCATCCGGATAGGCCGCGGCCAGTTCGCTAAGCGTGCGACCCTGCTGATCGCCGGTTTCGATGAGGCATTGCGGTCCGGTGAGCCAGGCTTCGCCGACGGGTTCGGCCGGACGGTAGTCGTACCACGGGGACAAGTCCCGTGTGCCCCAGGGACGCGGGCTGAAGAAAGGTGCGATGCGGAAAGGGGCAAGCGAAGGAGCTGGCATGTCGTTCACAGGATCGCCTGATCGGAGGC
Source organism: Acidobacteriaceae bacterium (assembly GCA_030838385.1). Lineage (GTDB taxonomy): Bacteria > Acidobacteriota > Terriglobia > Terriglobales > Acidobacteriaceae > KBS-83. The sequence goes on along the minus strand of JAUTWX010000507.1, from coordinate 12,274 downwards.
GCGCGGCAAGCGTGACGCCCTGCCTTGCTGAGCTTCTCCGCGCCGGCATCGGAGTGCGTCATGCCGGCGCCGTGTGGTCGTGGCGAATCAATTCCGCGACCAGCGGCTGGCCGATGGCGCCGCTCGCGCCTGCAACGAATACCTTCACGTTCTCTCCTGCCGTTCAGAACCGGCCTTTGTCGGTCATGCAGCGGTTAGGGTTGCGCCGAGTGCGTCAACCTGGCCAGAGCCTGCTTCAATGCTGTCACCTTCTCGTCATCGGGAAGGCCGCTTGTCTGCCAGACGATGTGACCGGACGGCTCAGCGAGAACCAGGTAGGTGTCCTGGGGCGGCGAGTACGCGACCGTCTTCTTCCATTCGTCTTCTCCAGCGGTGAGGGGCGCAAAGTGCGAGTGTTGTGCCTTGGGGATCTCTCGTCGCATGCCATGCAGGATCATAGTTCTGACGAGGGACGGCACTCCCTGCAGTTCGGGCAGCTCGTAGTAGTCGATACGCGGGTTAGTGATATAGGGCGAAAGAGCGCGCTGATTCCACTGTTTAAAGTCTCCGCTGCTCTTGCGGGAAAAGCCCACCATGACGAGGAGAGGCTTTTGGCTTTGCGGTCGGGGAAAGACGACGGCGGATCCATCGAGGGCCGTGGCCGTGGTGGATGGGACATTCTGCGCGAGACTGTGGCACGCGATACAGAGCCACGTAATGAAGAGGCAGGCAGCAAGCCGTTTTATGCCAGGTATACGCAGACGATCCTCCGAGTGGCCGAGAAAGACGTCGCCGACTATTCCAACACAAACACAGCATGGCGGCGAACCGCGTAAGCCAACCCGTGCTTTTCCAGGCATCCTCGTCCGCACTTCGGTATCGAATGGAGTGAGGAGCATGACGATGCAAATGCGGAAGCTGGGAGAGCAGGGGTTGGAGGTCAGCGAGGTAGGGCTGGGCTGCATGGGGATGTCGGAGTTCTACGGGCCGGGCGATCAGTTTGAGTCGGAGGCGACGATCGATCGCGCCATCGATCTGGGCGTGACCTTCTTCGACACATCGGACATATACGGTCCGTTCACGAACGAAGAGCTAGTGGGACGCGCGCTGCTGCCGTACCGGCGGAAGGTGCAGATCGCGACCAAGTTCGGCATTGTGCGGAAGAAGGAAGACCCGACCTTCCGCACGCTGGACAGCAGCCCGGCGTATGTACGCAGCGCATGTGAGGCCAGCCTGCAGCGGCTGGGCGTGGAGACGATCGATCTTTACTATCAACACCGCGTGGATCCGAAGACGCCGATTGAGGAAACTGTCGGCGCGATGGCGCGGCTGGTCGAAGAGGGCAAGGTGCGCTACCTCGGGCTGTCAGAGGCTGGGCCGGAGACGATCCGACGTGCCCATGCGACGCATCCGATCACGGCCCTGCAAACCGAATATTCCCTTTGGTCGCGCGAGCCGGAAGACGAGATCCTGCCGACGGTGCGCGAACTGGGCATCGGCTTTGTCGCCTATTCGCCGCTGGGCCGCGGGTTTCTCACCGGACAGATCAAGCGCTTCGAGGATCTGGCGCCGGATGACTTTCGCCGCAACTCACCGCGCTTCCAGGGTGCGAACTTCGATCGCAATCTGGCGCTGGTGCGGAAGGTGGAAGAGATGGCGGCGAGCAAAGGCGTGAAGGCGTCGCAGCTTGCGCTGGCTTGGGTGCTGGAGCAGGGCGAGGACATCGTACCCATCCCGGGCACAAAGCGGCAGACGTATCTCGAAGAGAACGTGCGCGCCGTCGATGTGAAGCTCAGCAAGGACGATCTGGCAGCTCTGGACGCGCTGGCTCCGCGCGGTGCTGCGGCAGGCGAGCGCTACGACGAGCGCGGCATGGCGGCGGTGGGCCGGTAAGTCAGCGCCCGCCGCTGGGGCCGCGGCCGCCGTTCACGGTGGGCCAGCCGTCAAGGCCCCAGGTGATCGTATCGAGCAGCGATTCTCTTCCTGCGCCGGCCGCCCCGTTGGCGGGATAGGAGTGGTACACCAGCACATCACGGCCATCCGTGGTGTGCACGATGCTGCCGTGGCCCGGACATTTCCAATGGTGGTTCGCAGCGATGATGGGATTCGCGGGATCCTTCTGCCATGGTCCCAGCAAGGAGCTGGCGCGGGCCACGCCTTCGGCGTAATTGCATGAGGTGCCACAACAGGCATTGCCGGCATAGAAGAGATAGAAGCGGCCAGCATGGCGCAACACGAACGGCCCCTCGACGACACCAGCTTCCCAGGAGGCGTCGTTCACGATGAGCTGATGTTTCTCGCCGCGAAGGTGCAGGAGATCTTCAGAGAGAGGTTGGGCCCAGATGGGCGTGGGTTTGCGCTGGCTGTTGCCGTCTTCCTTCCAGATCAGATATGGCGTGCCGTGCTCGTCACGCGCGAATGCCGGGTCGATGGAGCCGTCCGGCTGGCAGACGATGGGGCCGTGGTCCTGCCATGGACCAGTGGGTTGCTCAGCCGTCGCGACGGCAACACACAACGGACCATCCTTCTTGCGACCGGCGTAGTAGACGAGGAAGCGTCCACGATCAGAGACCAGCTCCGGTGCCCACATGCTGCCAGAGGCCCACGCCGGCCGCTCATTGAAAACGAACCCCGCGGCTGTCCAGTGTGCGAGGTCAGTGGAATGAAAGAGCGGGAACACGGGCGTGCGGTTGCCGGATGTGCTGGTGGTCCAGTAGGTGTTGCCTGCGCGGATGATCGAGGGATCGGGGTGATCGCCGGGGAGGATCGGATTTCGCTGCGCGCTCGCAGCAAGCATCACGACGAGCCCTAGAAACACGGCGGCAACTGTGCGGAGGAGGTGTCGTTGAGACATCGCGACCATGCTACATCGCGGATAGTCCTAGATGGAGAAACGTGGATCGCCTTCGACGATCTGCTGTTCGAGCGGCGGTGTTTCATCGCTGCGCCATAACTTCGTGTTGTGCCACACGCGGTAGAAGAGTGGACCACTGTCGTCTGTAGGGGCACGCTCCAATGCGCGCCGGATGCAGCCGAATTCCGTGTCGAAGGCTGTGTTCGATACGGTGACAACGGCCATAGCCGTGACCACCCATATCCTCGAAGGAGATGCGGGGAGAGTTGCGGATTCGAAGCAGCACCGTCATGCGGATTCGGCCGAGAACAAGAGTGCCGAGGGATGAATCTACGATGGCCGCGACGAGCAGACAAAATGGAGGGCGACAATGTAGACGCGCGCATGCGACGAAGGCGGCGCGTGTCGCGTTTTTCCAATCGAGATCAGAAAAGACAGCGGTACTCTGACATGGCTGCAGGGGGTGCAGGGAAATTCATGCCCAAAGTAATACTCGCAGTGGTGCTTCTTAGTGTGAGCGGATGGGCGGCACAGGCACAGAATGGAATGGCAACCACAGACAGGAGAGCAGGAGTGAGCATGCACGCCAAAGGAACATTCGTTGTGAAGATAAGCCCGACCGACGTGTCGGCTCTCGGCCAGGAGGCCGGAATCGGACGCATGACGATCGATAAGACCTTCTCCGGAGATATCGAAGGAACGAGCAAGGGAGAGATGCTGACCGGAGGCGCAGATTCCACTGGCGCGATGGCCTATGTCGCTCTGGAGCGGGTCACGGGGAAACTCAATGGCCGCAGCGGAAGCTTTCTGCTAATGCACAACGCATCGATGCTCAAGAGCGATCCAGCCAGCGGGATGCTGCAGGTGACGGTGGTGCCGCAGTCCGGCACAGACGAACTCTCCGGTCTGAGCGGCAAGCTGACCATCACGATAGAGGGCGGCAAACATAGCTTCGATCTCGAATATGAATTGCCATCCGCAGTGGGCGCCCGTTGACTTATGTGACGGCCATTTAGAGGCGATGAAAATGCGAAGGTGCCAAGTTAGGAGATAGGTCGATTGCAGCCGTATCCTCTATACTTTCCCTCCGGAGTGTGTCTATGGCTTCTACAGTTTGGAAGGGGTATATCTCCTTCGGCCTGGTTTCCGTTCCTGTCCGGCTGTTCGCTGCAGCCCGCGAAGAGCACGTGAGCTTCAACCAGATTCACGACGAGTGCGGCGGGCGCATCAAACAACAGATCTTCTGCCCGCAGTGCGACCGAGTTGTGGAACGGAATGAGTTACAGAAGGGTTACGAAGTAGAAAAGGGCGTCTATGTGACGGTCAACTCCGACGAACTCAAAGGCCTGGAAGCCGAGTCGTCGGACGTGATGGAGATCCAGCAGTTCGTGTCGCTGGACGAAGTAGACCCGATCTTTTTCCAGACCTCCTACTACTCTGCCGCCGAAGATTCCGGCAAGCGTGCTTACAACCTGCTGTTCCGCGGCATGACGCGCGAGAAGGTTGCCGCAATCGCGCGCGTAACGCTGAGCGGCCGCGAGCAGGTCGTGCTGATCCGCCCTTATGACAAGGGCCTGCTGCTGCACACGCTGTACTATCCGGCGGAGGTGCGAGAGGTCAGCGAATACGGGCAGGACACCGCGGCTGAAGTTCCTGAGCAGGAGGTCGCGCTGGCCGAGAAGTTCATGGAATCGCTGCGGGCGCCGTTCGAGCCGGAGCAGTTTCAGGATAACTATAAGGAGAAGGTGCTTGCGCTTATCGAAACCAAGCGCGCGGGCGCCACGCCGCTGCCTGGTGTTGAGAAGCGCAAGCTGGCTCCCGTCGTCGATCTGATGACGGCGCTCAAGCAGAGCATCGCCGAGAAAGAGCGCGCGCGGCCTACACTGGTCCCGGCGAAGTCTGCGCCGGCGGCGAAGAAAGAACCGCAACGGGCAGGTAAAGAGGTCGCCGGCAAAACTCGCAAACAGAAAGCTGTCTAAATAAAAGCGGCAGCCGTGATATCTCACACTCTTCGTTCATGATTGCTTGTTTTGCCGCGTCCCAATCTCCACGCGATAAATGCAGCCGTGCACGCCCAAAGAGAGATGTTCACGAATCCCAGTTCCCAAAAGTAGACAGTGGCGAAGTTCTTAGATGTGACTGAAAACACCGGGAACGAAATAATGGGCCACGCTATTCGCGGCCAGAAGGCAGGATGTGCCGTAGGTATGGCGTCAGCTTCAGCCCACACAAAAAAGAACAAGAGAAAGTCCGCAACAAATAGGGCACCACCAACAAGGACTGTGCGATAAGTCTACGAACGGGTGAAATTCCATTCTCCAGGCCAACGGGCGTCATGGGAAATCCGGCTGCGCACATATTGCCGCAATCGACAGCTTCCCGAACCGGGTTTTTCAGCAACCTGCTAGCGATGCAACTACTTCACACCCGCTTCGCCCAGCCATAAGATGGCATTTTTGAACAGCCGGTTCTGCGTGGCGCTGGTGAATATCTTGTCGCCGTGGCCCATGTTGCAGTAGAGCATCTTGTATCTCGTGTTGGTCCAGACCACGGGGAGGTCGCCGGCGGTCAGAGTATCTTTCATCCCAAGAGGGTAATTGGACGGACTCAGGCTCAGCAGTACATGGATATTTTTGCTCGCGCGCGGATCGGGCTTCCACATGTACCACTCATTCGCCGGTGACAGAAACGTTTCGGGAAGACCCTGCGTGACTGGTTGGCCTCGGTCTTCTACGACAAGGGTGGCTGGAAGTGGCGGCCAGCTATTGGTCAGGAAGACCGCACTGAGAAAATCATGGACAAACCAGGGCCAATGCGTTCTCTCGTCGTTGTAACCCGCGAAATGAAAGCCCAGCCATGCGCCGCCGTGCTTCATATATTGCTCGAAGGCCGCGCGCTGCGCGCCCACATGCGGTGAATCGTTCAGCCAGACTACTAATTGATAGTGCTGCAGGTTTGCGGCGTTCAGATCATCCCAGTTGGTCGTTGCCTGCCAGGCGAAGTTGTCCCGCTTCGCCTGGTCTGCAAAGAACGTGAGCGCCTGGCGCGCGAAGTCCACGTGGTCGGCTTCGGTCTTCTCGGTATAGAAAGCAAGCACATGGAAGCGCGGCTGCTGCGCGTGCAGCGTCATGCCGCATGTGAATGCCAGAACTACGAAGAATGCGGCAAGCCATTGCCTCATGCGTGCGCCGCCCAAAGAATGGAGTTATGAAAGAGTGTGGTGAACGATTTGTTCTGGAATAACTCTGGATGATGGCCCATGAAGATATAGATATTCCGCGCCTTCATGTGTTCGTTGGTCCAGATCACCGGATGGTCGCCTCCCATCTTGATGGTGGTTGCAGGCGTGTAGCTGTTCTCATCCACAGTTGCCAGCACGTGCACATTCGGTCGCGGATTTTTATCCCAGGTGTACCACTCCTCGTTCTCGATGGGGAACGAGCTGCCCAGGCCTTTCATCGCAGGATGCTGCGCGTCTTCCACGTGAACGGTGCCTGAAGCGAAGGTGGCGATGTAGTCCTTGAACTGGATGCCGCCCATGAACTCGGAGAACCACGGCCAGAGACCGAAGCCATCGAAGTGTCCCAGCAAGGTGGCGTGGTGAAAGCCGATCCAGCCGCCGCGCCCCTCTTCGATATAGCGCCGAAAGGCGGCTACCGCTGCCGGCGTCCAGTTATACGGCGGATAGTTCAACTGAATGAAAAGCTGGTAGTGGGAGAGGAAGGCATCGTTGATCGAATCTGTGTTCTCGATGTAGTCGATGGTGAAGTGATCCCGAACCGCCTCCTGCGCCAGCCAAAGCTTTGCGGCATCGACGAACGGCTTGTGAATGCCGCCTTTTTCCGCGAGCGCGACCACATGAAATTGAGGAGTCTGCGGCTGCGCCTGCATCCCGCACGCATACGCGACAACCAGCAGCAGAACGCATGCGACTCTGCAGAGTGATACCAGGACCTTCATCGATGCATTTGCCTCCGGCTACGTGCAAGTATGGAACACAAACGTTATACCTTGTCACGGGCACTCTGCCGGCCGCTATTATTCTCCGCATGGAAAAAAGGGGAACACGATGAGGCGATACGGGCGTCTGAAGCGGTTGGGTATGCTGATCCTTGCCGCGGTCATGATCTTTGCGGGCTTGCGCAGACTGCGGGCACAGACCGATGCAGAGCCTCATGGCAGGACGATTCATCCACACGCTCTAGGGTTCAATCCCGCCACACACCGGCTTTACTGCGTGGACCAGGATGATGATCGGGTCCTCATTGTGGATAAGGATGGGACACGGTCGTCCGTCGCGGTAGGCAAGCAGCCGAATGCGATCGCTATCGACCCGGCTGTCAATCGCATCTATGTCGTGAATGCCGGCAGCGGCAACGTCAGCGTGATGGATGGCGCTACCGATCGCGTGGTCGCGACCGTCGCTACGGACACGCGCCCGTACGCGATTGGCATCGACACTGCACTGCACCGCGCGTACGTGACGAACACCTTCAGCGACAAGGTCACGGTCCTTGAGGGCGCAGCCAACAGCGCTCAGCAAAAGCCAGTGGGCTCTAAGGATTTTGTGGAGACCGATGCAAAGCGCCGCCGCGCCTTCTTCATCAGCTATGAAGACCCGGCCCTGACCATGCTGGATGCCGACGGAAAGATCCACCGCGAGGACCTCGGCCTCTCGCATCCCTGGGGGCTTGCGATCGACCAGCAGCGCGGCATTGTTTATGTGACGGAGATCGGCAGGGACACGCTCATCGCCTACCACGAAGAGAATGGCAAGACAGAGAAGGTGCCTACCGGATCCATGCCCGATGCAGTGGTGGTCGATGAGGCTGCGAACAAGGTCTACGTCGCGAACTATGCGGCGGATTCGGTGACTGTCATTGATGGTGTGACGATGAAGCCGGTGGCAACGGTGGCGGTTGGACATCTGCCGCAGGCGCTTGGCATCGATGCCACACGGCATTTTGTCTTCATTGCGAACACGCACAGTAACAGTGTGGCCGTGATGGATGGCGCGACCAACCGGGTGCTTGCAACCATCCCCGCCGGGAACAACCCATACGCAGTCGCAGTCGATTCAGAAAGCGGCGACGCCTACGTTGCGAACTACGGTTCGCACCCGGTCACGAAGCTGGACTTATTCTCACTTCACTGACGAGCGCCGCCTTACAACTGCATCCGCAGACGCGCCCTGGTCAGGCCCCTCGCAATGAGTAAGATCGCAATCGTAAAGCAGACAGCACGGAGGATGCCCGGCCACCCCGCGTTCCAGTGCCCGAGCAAAGACTCAAAACCCATCAGTCCGGCGAGGAAATAGTAGATGTCGGGGACAAGATAGGTCAGCAGAGTATTGGAGCCAGCGGGACGCACCAGCCACGCCCAGCCCGTCTGCTTGCGCACATCGCAGATCCAATAGAGCGCGGAGAACAGCGCGCAACTGGCTGCGATGGTCCACAGCGCCCAGGTGGGCGTGGCGCGGATCTTCGAGATGCCGAGCGGAGCCAGCAGCCAGCCGACGACGAAGCACACAACGGACATCAGGAGCGCGAGCTGTATCTTCTGCCACGGAGTCGTCCAGCGATGCTCGCCCAGAAAGATCGACGAGGTCACAATGCCGGCCATAACCAGCGTGGGCAGGGCGCCGTTGCCGAAGGGCCAGATGTACATGGAGACGTGCGCGAAGGGCAGCCACTTGGCGATGCACGCCGCGTTGAAGGCAACCAGCGCAATCAGCCAGAGGAGAGGAGCGATGCGCCAGCGCCGCGTCGGGATGTAGAGCAGGCAGGCGGCAAAGTACGTCAGCCCGATGAGCCCGAGTATCTCCGGGTAGGAGAAAGCGATCCATCGTTCGCCGCCAGGAGTGGAGCGGCGAAAGATGGCGAACATGACGATGATGAGTGCCGCGCCGCCACTGCGCAGAAGCAGCACGACTCTGCTGCTAAGACCGCTGTACACGTTCCACAGCAGGATGGCGCCGGCTAATCCGAGAAGCGCCCATGTATTGGGATTAATATGCATCCGCGCTGGGTCGCCGCGCTCCGCGTTGGCTAGGATCAGGCCGAGCACGAGTAGTGCGATGGCACGCAGCACCACGTGCATCCACAGCGAGGCGACGGATGCATTGCGCTTCAGCCTCTGCTTCACCGCGATGGGCAATGCCATACCGACGATAAACAGGAACGCTGGAAAGACCATGTCGACATAAGTCATCGCGTCCACATTGGCAGGCATGTGATAGGTCCACTTGGAAAGGCCATGGACGCTGTCCAGATCGTTGACGAAGATCATCACCGCCATGGTGATACCGCGGAAGATATCGATGGAGAGGATGCGGGTGGATGTGGTCTGGCCGGCAATGCCGATGGCGGGAGCGGAAACGGTCGCGTTCATCGGCCGCCCCCTGCGCCGGCGCCGTTGCCGTAGAACGCCGTGTTGATGGTGCTCAGGAGCGCGCCCGTGGGATCGCCGGTGTACTCCCAGAACATGACGCCGGCGAGCCCTTTGCGCCGCACATACGCGCACTTCAGCGCGAGCGACATGGTGTCCTCATAGGAAACGAACTCGCGCTTCTGTGCGCTATAGAGATATGGCACCGACGCGGCGGCATCCCAGTAGCGCGTGAATCCGTTGCTCAGCATGTTGGATACAATGTTGCCGTAGTTCGCGAATGCGTTGGGCACCGGCGCTCCTGGCTGGAAGAGTCCGTGATCGGTGGGTGCAACATCGCCCCAGACGTGGCCATAGAAGGGTACGCCAAGCACGATCTTCCGCGGCGGCACGCCGGCGGCTGCGAACTCCTGAACAGACTGGTCGGCGGAAGCCCGCTTTGGATCGGCAGGATCGGTGTAGAGCGGCGCATGATTCCCGGAGATCTTGTCGCTGCCTGGCTCGTAGTAGTCGTAGGCCATCAGGTTCACAGTATCGAGATAGCGCTGCATGCGGCCCATCTCGGTATGTGCGATGAAGTCGCTGGACGAACCCGCTGCCACCGAGAGCAGCAGTGGGCGCCCAACTGCGCGCTGCTCACGGTCGAAACGTCCGCGCAGCTCCTTCAGGAGCAAAGTGTAGTTACGTTTGTCCTCCGGACGGAAACGGTTGCCGGCACCAGTCATCCCCGGATATTCCCAGTCGATGTCGAGCCCATCGAGCTTGTAGCGGTCCACGAAGGCGGCCACACTGTCGATGAAGCGGCGTCGGCTCTGTTTGGTGAGCGCAGCGTCGGAGAAGTTCCCCGACCATAGCCAGCCGCCCACGGAAACCAGCACCTGCAAAGACGGGTTCTGCTGCTTGAGCCCGACGAGTGTGGTGAAGTTCGCCTCGTCCACTGGAGAGCCGATTACAATGCGGCCGTCCTGGATATTGGCGAAGGCGTAGTTGATGCGGGTGAGCTTGCCGGCCGCAATTTCGCTCGGCTGGAGTACAGCATTGCGCGGAAAGATGTAGGCGATGATCTGCGGAGGGAGAGCTTTGCGGGTAACGCTCCTCGCGTGCGAGGCAGCCAGCGGCATGGAGGCGGCGAGAGCCACCAGCAGCGGCCATGCGATTCGCTGCGCGCGCCAGTGTGTTGCGGCGCCAGCCTCGGCAGATGACACCCGGCTGCGTGAGATTTCTTTGCTGCTCTCTGGCACCACCGCCTCCGCATCTGCGCTGATTCGAACCAGCATTGCACATATTGAGCGGAAACCGCCGAGAATCTGCACATAAGCCTGCGGTATAGTCGCAAGCAGCCGACCGGGGGAGGCTATGCAATTCGATTCTTGAAACGCTTTCTTGTTCTGAGTGCATGCGCGGCGGCCGCGGTGATGGCGTCGGCGCAGGTGCGTGTCCTGGTGGATCAGGTCGGCTACGAGACCACCGCGCCCAAAGTGGCGCTGATCTCGGGAAGCGAAGACGACCATCCGACGCAGTTCACGCTGGTGGATGACGCCACCGACAAGGTCTTCAGCGGCACGCCTGAGGCTGCCGGTCACGTTGACCGCTGGGGCGATCGGACTTACTGGAAGGCGGATTTTTCGGCGTTCCATACACCGGGGCACTACGTGCTGCGCGTCGTCACCGAGAATGGTGCCGCCAGCTCGTGCAGCTTCCAGATTGACGACAATCTGTTGGAGCGGACGACGCTTTCCAACGTGCTCTTCTACTTCAAAGGACAGCGTGCCAGCGGCGACATGGATCGCGCCGATCGACATCTTCCGCTGCCCGACGGTAAGGGCACAGTAGATGTGCACGGCGGCTGGTACGACGCCACCGGCGATTACGGCATCCACCTTTCGCACCAGAACCTCACCTCGTACTTCAATCCACAACAGGTGCCGCTGGTTGCGTGGACGCTGCTTGCCAGCTACAACACACTCCAGGCGCGGCACGATGACAACTTCAGCGAGTATGAGCGGCGCCTGCTGGATGAGGGCCTCTTCGGTGCGGATTTTCTGGTGCGCCTCAAGCGCCCGAATGGTTCGTTCTTCGAGAGCATCGACGGGCCGGGACCCGCAAAGCTCGCGAAGGATCGGAAGATCGGCAATCCAAACTGGCGCACGCAGATCAAGACCAAGGTCTCCGACTCCACCGTGCGTGCCGCCCCGGTCGTGTCAGGTCCGCATGCGTATGAAGCAGGCTATCGTGCCGGGGCAGGGATGTCGATCGCCGCGCTGGCGCTGGCCAGCACCATGTCCCAGGATGGCGACTTCACGCGCGCGCAATATCTGCAGACTGCAGAAGACGCCTTCGCCTTTCTTGAGGCGCACAATCGCGAGTTACTGAACGACCATACGGAAAACATCCTGGACGATTACTGCGCGCTGATGGCCGCGACGGAGTTGTATCGGGCCAGTCACAAGGAAATCTATCGGCAGACGGCGGACAAGCGCGCTGCACACCTGATGGCGCGGCTGACGGCCAGCGGCCCATTTCACGACTATTGGCGCGCGGATGATGGCACGCGCCCGTTCTTCCATCCTTCGGACGCGGGGCTTCCCGTCATCAGTCTGCTGCGATATGCAGAGACGGCGTCCGCGGCCAACCGGCAGCGAGCGCTCCAGGCCGTGAAGCGGTCGCTGCAGTTCGAGCTGGCGACTACGCACGAGGTGACCAATCCATTCGGCTATGCGCGCCAGCTTGTGCGCATGGGCAACGGCCAGGTGCGGACGGCGTTCTTCTTCCCGCATGACACCGAGGCCGCTCCGTGGTGGCAGGGAGAAGATGCGCGGCTCGCCTCACTTGCTGCGGCGGCGCGCATGGCTGCACCGCGTTTCGCCGATGACGCAGCGTTTCAGTCGTCGCTCGAAAGTTACGCGGACGATCAGTTGCACTGGATCCTGGGACGCAATCCCTTCGACAGCAGCATGCTGATGGGCAGCGGGCACGGCCATGCTCCGTATATGTTCTTCCGCTCGTACAAATACACCAGCGCGCCGGGCGCGATCATCAACGGCGTCACCGCTG
>JAUTWX010000297.1 GCA_030838385.1 Acidobacteriaceae bacterium | reverse complement strand
CCGGCCTTCGATCAGTGGAATGCTAAAGCCGGGTTAGGTAGCGTGGCAAACGCGTAAAGACCAAAATTCGCGCGTCGCTCGGAATATCCGGCCCTGGCGAAAGCGCGATCCGTACCTTGTTCAGAGCCTGCCTGGCACGGGGATGGACTTGTCAGCCGCAGTGGACATGCTCGCATTTCTGGCGAATGGGTATGCTTCACCCGAATGCGCACAATCTTCCCTGCGGAAATTAGCGTAAGATTCTTCATCATGCTGTACATAGGGCTAGCTCTTCTGCTTCTGGCAGTTCCTGGGCTGGCTCAGGACGCTCCTCACAAACACGGCGGATCGAGTGCGTCCGGTGATACTGCCGCTACGGCAAACCGCTTCGGTACTGTACAGTTCACCACCTCCTGTGCACCCTCACAGGTGGACGACTTCAACGGTGCGGTAGCGCTCCTGCATTCCTTCGAATACGAGGAGGCCCGCGCAGCCTTCATCGATGTCCTCCGAAAAGACCCGAAATGCGCCATGGCCCGATGGGGCGAAAGTATGACCTATTTCCACGGTCTGTGGAGCGAGTACAACGCCGCTTCCGGCGCCCAGGCCGCGGCAGCAGCAAGACGCCTAGCCGCGGACAATCCGCAGACCTCCGATCGCGAAAAAATGTACATCGCCGCCATCAGCGAGATATTTACCGAAGAAGCCATCAAAGCCAGCCAGAGCGACGACAATCAACCCGATCATTCCGGCTACTCTCAACCTGCTCGCGCCGCCGAGCTGAAATATACCGAGCGCATGGCGGAGCTGCACAAGCAATATCCTGCCGACAAAGAGGCTACGATCTTCTACGCCCTGGCCCTGGATATAAGTGCGAAGCGCAGCGACAAGACCCACGCAGATATCAAACAGTGCACAGCGTTGCTGAAGCCCCTGTTCGTCGAGATGCCTAACCACCCCGGCGTGGCCCACTACATCATTCACTGCGACGATAACCCCGAGATGGCCTCCGAAGGGCTGGAAGCCGCGCGGAAATATGCTCAGATTGCACCTGCATCCACGCATGCAACACACATGCCGTCGCACATCTTTGCTCAGTTGGGTTTGTGGAACGAGATGGTGGACTCCAATCGGGCGTCGCTGAAAGCAGCAGAGCAGAGCGCGAATGCAGCGAGCTGCGAGAAGATAGGCAACGCCATACATGCTATGGACTTTCTCGTGGTGGCGCTGATCGAGACGGGCCGCATGCAGGAAGCCCGCGATGTTCTCGATCATGCGAATAAGATAACCTCCCCCGCGGGCGGCGGGGACAGATGTGGCGCGAGTGCAAAAAGCGAGGTCTTCGCCGCGTATGCGCTCGAAACCGGAGAGTGGGAAAAAGCCACGGAGATCAAGGTTGATGAAGCGGATAATTCGCCGATCGCAGGACCGATGTGGATGGCGGTTGGTATAGGAGCGGCCCGGACCGGCGACGCCGCGCGTGCGCACCAAGCGGAGCGGCAGCTCACCGCCATGCGTGACGCCCGCAGCAGGTTGCCGGGCCAGACTCTCGACAATTCCCTGGAACCGCTTCGCCTCGCCGTCGCCGGATGGCAGGCCCAGCGGGCAGGGGACAAGAAGTTGGCTCGCGAAATGTTACGAAAGGGCGCCGATCTCCAGGACCAGTTAGGCTCGAACTACACCGTCATCAAGCCCGTGCGTGAGATGCTCGCCGACCTTTTGCTCCTGAATGGAGATCAGGCCGGAGCTCTTGCCGAGTACAAAGCTGTATTGGTTCTGCAGCCGAATCGCTTCAACTCCGTCTACGGAGCGGGATCAGCTGCGTTCGCGACTGGAGACGCGGGCACCGCAAAGGCCTACTACAAGCAATTGCTTGCATTCGCCAACGGCGACGAACGTCCGCAGCTTGCAACTGCACGCGCCAGGATCACCGAAATGGTGGCAGAACGGAAGTAGTTCTCTGGTGGTGTTAGGCCGCGCCTGCCGAGTCGAATGCCCGATCACGCTCCTACTGCTGCAATTCGGGAAAGTCGGATTCCCAGAACTCGTTCTCCTGCCGCTCACCCTGTTTCTTGCCCTCCTGTCGCCGCAATTCGGCGCGGATGATCTTTCCGGAGGTGGTCTTGGGCAAATCGCAAAATTGTAGTCTTCGCACCCGCTTGAAAGGAGCGGTGCGGAGTCTCGTGTGCTGAAAAATTTGCAGAGCCGAGGCCTTGTCCGGGAGACATCCCTCGGCGAGGCGAATAAATGCCTTGGGAACGGAAGTGCGCAAGGCGTGGGGAGCAGGTACGACCGCCGCCTCGGCGACAGAAGGATGTTCCAACAACATACTCTCCAGTTCGAAAGGGCTGATGCGATAGTCGGAAGCTTTAAAGACATCGTCAGTGCGCCCGATAAAAGTCACTCGCCCCTCAGCGTCCACCGCCGCCAAATCGCCGGTTCGATAAGCTGCCGTTTGTGGAAAAGCAACGCTGCCATCGCGCTGAAGGTAGCCCAGCATTAACCCGACGGGCGGAGGATCGAGTGCCACGGCGAGTTCGCCTTCGCAACTATCATGCCCCTTCTCGTCCAGAATACGAATACGAAATCCTGGCAATGGCTTGCCCATAGACCCGCTCTCCACCCTTTGCCCGGGCGTATTTGCGATTTGCGCAGTCGTTTCCGTCTGGCCATAGCCATCGCGGATGACGAGCCCCCATGCTGTCTTGACCCGCTCGATGATTTCCGGATTCAAGGGTTCCCCCGCGCTGACCACCTCCCTCAGTTGCGTGCGGCAGGACGCGAAGTCCTCCTGTACGAGCATTCGCCAGACGGTGGGAGGAGCGCAAAGCGACGTGACCGCATTTTCCTCGAGGACTTGAAGAATCGCCTTCGCGCTAAAGCGCGGAAGGTCTGCAGCCACAACGCAGGCCTCCGCGTTCCATGGGGCAAAGAATGAGCTCCAGGCATGCTTTGCCCAGCCCGGAGAGGAGATGTTGAAATGCAGGTCTCCCGGTTGGCAGCCTATCCAGTACATCGTCGACAGGCTGCCAACGGGGTAGCTTACGTGGGAGTGCATGACGAGCTTTGGCTGGGCGGTTGTACCTGAGGTGAAATAGAGGAAGAGAGGATCTTGCGCACGTGTCTCTCCCGAGGGGACGAACAGCGGCGAAGCAGACTCGTAGTCATCAAAGGGGAGCCAGCCGGGAGCCTCGCCGGCACAGATGCCGGTAAATGTAGCTATGAAACCTGAGAACTTGTGCACTTGGGCGGGGCGCGTGATCACGTGGGTGACCTGGCCGCGAACCATCCGGTCGGCCAGCTCGTTCTCGCTGATCAGGTATGACGTGGGGATGATGATTGCTCCCAGCTTGATGGCTGCTAACGTCGCCAACCATAGCGCCGCCTCATTGCCGAGCATGATGAGAATGGTGTCGGAACGGCGAACACCTATAGAACGTAGGTAGTTCGCCAGCCGGTTGGAGCG
>JAUTWX010000485.1 GCA_030838385.1 Acidobacteriaceae bacterium | reverse complement strand
GTGCGCACCAGGCGCTTGAGCGGCTCGCAGTTGATGGGTTCCATGTTTGTCGGATTCACGCTCGTCGGATTTACATTCATCGCTTTGCTGGACATGCTCGCGTCTAGACCCTTCTTCCTGTTGTTGTGTACGCGCGTAGATTACGCTGCGTGCAGCCTTTCCTTAAAGAAGGCCGAGCCCTCTCCTGCGGTCCGGATTACATTCACAGGAAAAAGGGTTTACCAGGCTCCTTCAATCTCAAATGGTCCCAGTCCTTCGCCCTCGCTGGGATCCAGGTCGCGCCGCTCAATCTCATCCACGCGACTGCCGCGCGATCCTTTGGCCAGCAACGCCTGCAGGCGCTTGAGCTCGGATTCCTCGCCCACTGCAACCACTTCCACGTGACCGCTCTCCGTATTGCGCACCCAGCCGCGCAGACCCAGCGCCGCGGCCTCGCGATGCACAAACCAGCGAAAGCCCACGCCCTGCACGCGGCCTTTGACGAGGTAATAGCGGACCATAGTGGCTGAGTGGTCAGTGTTGCAGAGCGGGAATCGCAGCGCAAGCGCAGGGCTGTGAAACGTGAGGGCAGACGGAAGCCGCCCCGCATTCAAATACACGTAACACTTAAGCGCGCGAGAGGTAAGCGCCCTCGGCGGTGTCCACGCGAATTTTTTCGCCTTCGTTGATGAAGGGTGGCACTTGCACCACGAGGCCGGTTTCGAGTGTGGCCGGTTTGGTGACGGAGGAGGCTGTCGCCGATTTCAGGCCGGGCTCTGTCTGCACCACTGTCATCTCCACGGTCTGCGGCAGCTCGATGCCGACCGCCACGCCATCGAAGAAGGAGACGCGGATCTGCAGGTTGGGGATGAGGTACTCGACCGAGTCGCCCAGCGTGTCGCGCTTCAGGTGGGTTTGCTCGTAGTTCTCGGTGTTCATGAAGTAGTAGTCGTCGCCGTCGGAGTAGAGGAAGTCCATCGAGATTTCATCCACGATGACGCGCTCGATGGCATCGGGGGAGCGGAAGCGGTGCTCGAACATGGCGCCGGTGCGCAGGTTGCGCAGCTTGGCCTGGATGAAGGCGCGCAGGTTGCCGGGAGTGCGGTGCTCCACACTGAAGACGGCGTGCAATTCATTGTTGTGCTTGATGATCATGCCCGGACGCATCTGGGTGGCGGGAATCGCCATAACGAATAAGGCTCCTTGCTGAGTGATTGAGATGCCGCGAGGCTGGGGTGGCGGTCGAAGGGCGGGCCCGCACCTAAAGTTGAATTGTAGCGCAGCAGCTTGACTGCTATGTTGGCGGCACCAGGGCGTTCGCAGGGCGAGCGTGCGCCTCCGAATGCGTCGATTTCCGAGTTCACCGATTCCAAGTGCGAGGAGTAGCCGCCGATGATCGAGCGTCGCGAGTTTCTGGGCCATATGGCGCGAACCGCCGTGGCCGGCGGCGCGGTGCTTGCCATGGGACGCCATGCGTGGCCGCTGGTGCAGACATCCGCAGGAACCGCAAGGCGGGCTTCTGTCGTGGACTTCGGAGCTGATCCCACTGGACAGAATGATGCGACGGCGGCTGTCCAGAAGGCCATCGCAACGCTCGGGAAGCGCAATGCGCGGCTGGTCTTTCCCGCGGGCAAGTACACCTTTGCCGCATCGGATGCGGTTCTGATGAACTTCCGCGGATACGAAGGCCTGGAGATATTCGGCAACGGCGCGGAACTGTCCTTTGCCGGCGCGACGCAGCCGCTTCGACTCACAGACTGCAAGGATCTCGAGGTCCATGACATCACCGTCGACTGGACGCGCCCGCCGTTCTCGCAAGGTATCGTTCGCGCTGTCTGTGATCGCAGCGTGGGTGATGGCAGCGTGACGGTTGTCGTCGATCCCGCCTATCCCGTCGATGGAACGGAGCGCGTGCAAGCGCTGCACGGCTTCGAGGGTCATGGGAAGACTCCAATCACCAGCGGCGTGAATGTTTACAACGTTGGAGCCGTGCAGTCGAAAGGGAGCCAGACGCTGGAGATCGCGCTTGCGGAGCGTGCGCCGTTCAAAGTGGGAGACAGCATCGTGCTGCTTCATCCCGCGAGCGATACGGCGGCGCTGCGTCTGGAAGGTTGCGAGCAGATCCTGCTGGAGACGGTGGTCTTTCACACCGCACCTGGCGCGGCGGTGGTGTTCTCCGGCTGCCGCGACATCACGCTGGACACGGTGCGCGTGATTCCGCATCCCGGTAGCGGTCGGTTGATTTCAAGCTGCGGCGATGGGATCGAGATACTGGACTGTATCGGCACGGTGAGCGTGCAGCACGCGCTCATCCAGGGAACCGCGGGCGCCGGCATGCGCGTGCAACAGGCATACTGGCGCGTGAGCCAAGTGACCGATCCACAGAGTGCGTTGCTGGCCAGCACCGACGGTAAGCCCGTACCCGAGTGGCTGCTACCACAGCAGGGCACATACATGCAGCTTAGCGAGGCGTCCACCCTGAAGCTGCTGGGCGAGATTGCCGTGACCAAGGCGGAAGCAGCGCCGGGCGGCATGCGACTGGCCTTCGGCGAAACACTGTCTCCCACGATCGGCAAGGGCACGCTTTTCTGCCTCAGCGCGACCAACCAGGCGCAGCTCAAGATGGATGACTGCAAGTTTCGCGGCGGGCCATACACCGGGCTCATTACACAGTCGCGCGCCCGCATCGGCAACAGCAGCTTCAGCGGCTACGCCGGCCCGGCGGTTCTTCTGGCTCCGGATCTCGAGCACATGCGCGGCCCGGCGGTGGAAAACGTCCACATCAGTGATTGCAACTTCAGTGACTGCAACTTCGCGCAGCGCAATCTCGCGCCGGGCGAGGAGCGCGGCGCGATCACGATCGATACGCAACCTGGGCGCAACGGTGCGGCCACACCGGAGAATCGCATCAACGAAGGAATTACCGTGCAGCGCAACGTCTTCTCGCAGTTGGGGGGCCCGGCCATCTACTGTGCCGGTGCGAGCTGGCTGGATGTCGAGTCGAACCACTTCAGCGATTGCGACCGACTGCGACCTGCTGGAGCGGAGCCGCGCGCCATGGTGCTGCGCAACCTGGACGAGAGCACGATTACCGGGAACGAGGCGAGCGCACCGGCGAAGATCGTGACCATCGGCTGTACGGACAAGGTGAAGGTGGGCGACAACGGCCCGCTGACGAACGCGACGAGCTAGCGCGACTGCTGCCTACTGCTCGGCTCCGAAGACTCGTGAGAAAAAGCGCCCTACCCGGCGAAAGAAGCGGCGTACTGGCTGCTTCGGACCGGGCGTATGCGTTGGCGCCTGGGCGATTGTCGCCTGGAGGGGGACGGCGGCCGGCACCGGCGATGAGCCGAGAGGCGGCGCCGGGAGCGGAGGCGCGGGCATGTTCGAAGGCGCCGGAGCGGGTGCGGCTGGCGACGGCGGCGGTATGGCGGCGGCCTCCGCATCCGCAGGTTCTTCGGTGCCGGTGGTGTCGCCCACTGTGGGAAGGTTGCCGCTGTAGCGGAAGGGCACGGCGACCTGCGCGTGCACCTCACCGGGTTCTGCGACGGGGGTGGTCGGCGGTAACGGCGGCTTGGTCAGTCCCTCGCTGACGGCGAGTGGGAATGCGGTATCGGCTGGCGTCGAGGACGGTCCGCCGACCGGATGGCCCGGCGCGGCGCCAACGGGCGAAGGCGTTCCCGCCTCGGCTACGGAGATCGGCGCGGGGCAGCCGCAGGGCTCGTGCTCCGTGTCCACCACCTCGCGCAGGCTGCCGTGCTGGAAGCTGACGTGCTGCCCCGGCTGCACACGGTAGAGGCCGCCCTCAAGCTGGCTGCTGACCGTGATGTAGGGCGCATTGGGGCCGCGGTTGTCGATGCAGGTATCGCCCTGGCTGCTGACCCGAATGCTGAAGTCGGCCTCGCCCGGCCCGGAGATGAGGATGCGCAGGTCCGGCGTCATCATCACGTCGGAGTACTTGCTGGTTTCGTAGTGTGCTTCGACGGCGCCGCGGTCCAGACCGAGCATCAGCCCGGAGGCATCCGGCGCCTGGATGGAGCGGTCGCGCGACAGATGGATGCTGGTGGTGGCACATAGCTTGAGCTCGCCGCCGCGGGTCAGCGCAATGGGCACGGTTTCGCCGCCGGCGGTGATGGTGCTGCCGTTGCCTAGTTGCATGTCGCCATTGCCGAGATGCACATCTCCTGAGACCTGCACGCCGGCCGCCTGCAACGCCTGGGCGCGCGTGCTTGCAATGTAGGGGGAGACGGCAGGCGTCTGCGCCCAAAGATGCGGGGCCGAGCTCAGCAGGGCAGAGAAGCCTAGCAGCCGGAGGCCCAGGGTATGCCACGAATTTGGCATGGTCTTAGTCAGCAGATATGTTTCCCTTACCATTGTAGCGACGCATGGAGCATGTCAGGCGTGCGCGGTTCTGGAGGCTGAGACAGAGTTGAGCATCGAGCAGAACGGCGCCGGCAACAGCGCCCGCGGCGGTTTAGGCGATTCCGTCTACGTCCAGTTTGGCTGCGGCCTCTGTGCTCCGGCGACGTGGCGGAACTTCGATGCCGGGCCGGCGTTCTGGATGCAACGCAATCTGCCCGTGTTGAAGCCTGCGCTGCTCAAGCGTGGCTTTCCGGATTATCCCCGCAATATCGAGTATGGCGACGTCATCAAGGGCCTGCCGGTCGCGCCGGGCTCGGCTGCGGCGGTTTACTGCTCGCACGTGCTGGAACATCTGGCGCTCGATGAGTTCCGCACCACGCTGCGGCATGTCTTCACCTATCTCGCGCCGGGCGGGACGTTTCGCTTCGTGCTGCCCGATCTGGAGGGCCTGATACGCAGCTATGCCAACTCTTCGGATGCCGAGGCTTCAAGCCGGTTCATGCGGGAGTCGTATCTCGGTGTCGATGCGCAGGGAAGGGGCACGTCGCGGCTGCTGAAGCTGCTCTTCGGACGGAGCGCCCACCTCTGGATGTGGGATGAAAAGAACATGGCGTATGAGCTCGCGGATGCGGGCTTTACCGCGATCCGCCGCGCACGGATCGGGGACAATCCCGATCCGCACTTCGCCGAGGTGGAGGATGCCGGCCGCTGGGAGAACTGTCTCGGCATGGAGTGCCGCCGGCCGGGCTGAACCCTAATCGGGGTAACGTTTGGGGCAACGTTCGATCTCGCGTTGGAATCTGTAGCGAGATGCATACGAACGAAGCCGTCCAGAAGAGCGCGGTATCAAGAGTTAGCTGGAAGCTCGGCGCGCAGCTTACTGCGGTTGCGCTGGTCATGCTCGGGCTGGGTGGCTGTACGCGAAAGAAAACCGAAGCCAGCAACGAGAACTTCAAGCGTGCCATCAACGCGTACTTCTACAATGGCCGCGATGAGTGCCTGTTTACGACGGCTCAGAAGTTCCCCGATGAAGTGAAGGTGGGCGAGAAGGCCGAGATGAAGGATATGGACGCGCTTTCCAAGGCCGGCCTGCTGACGCGTATCGAAGACGGTGCGTTCAAGCTGGTGCGCTACGATCTGACGCCGCTGGGCGCGCGCGCGAAAGGCCGCTTCTGTTTTGGTCATCGCGATGTGACATCGGTCGATAGCTTCACACCGCTACGCATGGAGGACAAGCGCAAGGCATCCGACGTGACTTATCACTACCGGATCGTCGATGCTCCCGTGTGGGCGCAGGATGAAGGTTTGAAGAAGCAGTTTCCCGAGCTCGCGCGCAAGACCACTGGCAACGCAGAGGGTAAAACGACGGTGATGTCGGCGTATGAAGGCTGGGAGGTTCCGGATTACGGCAAGCCGGTGATTGAGTAATGCGCGGGAGATGCAATGGCTTCCTGCTACGATCCTGGGCATGAACCTGCGTATGAAATGGTTGCTGGCGGTGCCTCCGGTCGCGGCTTTGGCTCTCGCTTGGTATGCGCAGCTTCATACGAATGAGAACGAGATCCGTAAGATCCGGACGGAGTCCAACCATGCAATTGCTCATGGCGATATCGCAGCGTTCGCTGCAAGCCTTACGGACGATTTCATTATGGTCCGCGGAAGCAGTGCTTTTGCATCGCGGCAGCAATACATCGCCGCGTTTTCCGACGACTTCAGGCAGTCCGACGCTGTGCGATACGAGCGCATCACCGATCGGGTGGAACTCTCCAAAGCTGCGCCGCTCGCGGCGGAACATGGGCACTGGATAGGTCACAATGCAAGTGGCCGCGCTGTCTACGGGGGGACTTATCTCGCCATGTGGCGGCACACCGACAGCGGATGGAAGATCCGCTCGGAATTGTTCGTGGTGCTTACGTGTGCAGATCCCGCGGCGTGCTCGGCCTATCGCGCTACTGCGCCGGCAAAGTAAACGCCAGCACCTCACATCTCCAAAAAATTCTTGATGAGCTGCTTGCCGTCGTGGGTGAGCACGCTCTCGGGATGGAACTGCACGCCCTCGACCGGATATTTGCGATGACGGAGGCCCATGATGATGCCGTCCTCGGTGCGCGCGGTGATTTCAAGCTCGCGCGGCAGGCCATCTTCGGCGACGATCAGCGAGTGATAACGGGTGCAGGTCATGGGGCTCGCGATGCCGGAGAAGAGCGTGCGGCCATCGTGGATCACTTCGCTGGTCTTGCCGTGCATGAGCTTGGGCGCGCGCACCACGTTGCCGCCAAAGGCCGCGCCGATGGCCTGGTGCCCCAGACACACGCCGAGGATAGGGACCTTGCCCGCGAAGTGCTGAATGAGCGGGATGCTGATGCCCGCCTCCTGCGGCGTGCAGGGGCCGGGCGACAGCAGGATGCGATCGGGGTGGAGCGACTCGACCTCTTCCGGTGTGAGCTCATCGTTGCGGCGCACGGTCATCTCCGCGCCCAGCTCGCCCATGTACTGCACCAGGTTGTAGGTGAAGGAGTCGTAGTTGTCGAGAACGAAGACCATGTGAAAAGGGAGCGAGATGTTTGCTCCCTTTTAGTGTACCGGCTCGATGGTGCGCCCGATGGCTAAACAAACTTGCTGAGAAATCCCGACGCAAGGCCGCTTAGCGCACTGGGGTGTTGATTTACGCCGCCGTTCTGGGCAAAGTGCGCGATCATCATGGGCAGAATCACCGCCGCCGCACCCTTGACCATGGTGGGCGACAGTCCGGTCCGCTGCGCGATCGAGTCGATCACGCCGGAGCCGAGTCCCTGCTGCGCCTGGTCGGGCGTGATTGGCTGATTCGGTTGGTTCGGCTGCTGCCAGGAGTCGACGTGGCCGGCCATGCCGTTCTGCTGGAAGTTTTGCAGGATGCCGGAAAGGCCGCCGGGACGCTGTTGCACCGCATTCATCAACTCGGTTGCGACGGAGGCGTGATCGCCCGACGATGCGCCGCCCGCCAGGGATTCGAGATTGTCGAGTAAACCCATATATGTAATCCTCGCGCGTACGTTCTTGCCAGCCGTCCGGGGTAAGAGAGGCTGGGAGTGCGCCCTCCACAGTAATCCTTGCGCGATGCGATGGTCGCTCTAAGAAGTGGGAAAACCTTAGTAATCAGGAAAACTAACCAACGAGGCTAGCTGCTGCGTGCTCGCTCCACGGCGCGGAGGACGGCCTGCGCCTTGTTCAGGCACTCCTCGTACTCGCGTTCGGGCACGGAGTCGGCGACGATGCCCGCTCCCGCCTGGATGTAGCCGACGCGGTCCTTCACCAGCATGGAGCGAATGGCGATGCAGGAGTCGAGGTTGCCGGAGTAATCCGCGTAGCAGACGCCGCCGCCGTAGATGCCGCGGCGCGTGGGCTCCAGCTCCTCGATGATCTCCATGGCGCGCACTTTCGGCGCACCGGAGAGTGTGCCGGCAGGGAAGCAGGCGCGGAAGGCGTCGACGGCGGAGAGCTCGGGGCGCAGGCGGCCTTCGATCGAGCTCACCAGGTGCATCACGTGCGAGTAGCGCTCCACGATCATCAGATCGCGCACCCGCACGCTGCCGTAGTCGCTGACCCGCCCGACGTCGTTGCGCCCCAGG
>JAUTWX010000440.1 GCA_030838385.1 Acidobacteriaceae bacterium | reverse complement strand
GGCCGAAGGGTACGAAATTACCTGGGCGCAGACGGGAGAAGAAGGCTTCTTTCACGCCAGCTCGCAGGCGTTCGATCTGATGGTTCTGGATGTGATGCTGCCGGGCCGCGACGGAATCGAAGTGCTGCATACGCTGCGGAAGCAGGGCTCCAAAACGCCGGTTCTTCTCCTGACCGCGAAAGACGCGATTGAGGATCGCGTGCTGGGTCTGGATGCCGGGGCTGACGACTATCTGGTGAAGCCATTCGCATTCGCGGAGCTGAGCGCGCGCCTCCGTGCCCTCCTTCGTCGTAATAAGCCAGAAGCTGCCGGTGCCTTGATCATTGCCGCGCTTGAAGTCGATCCGATCCGAAGAACTGTCAGCCGGGAAGGCCGGCGTATCGACCTCACGGCCCGCGAGTTTGAACTTCTGGAATACCTGGCACGCAATCACGGCCGTGTTGTCTCCCGCGAAATGCTGGCCCGTGACGTCTGGAAAGAAAACGGCAGAGCGACACCTCTCGACAACGTAATCGATGTGCATGTCGCCAGACTGCGCAGGAAAATGGACGATCCATTCGAGACGAAGCTTCTTCATACCGTAAGAGGGGTCGGTTTCACCCTGAGTGAGGGCGATTCATGAACGGCCTCTTACGGGCAAACCTTCGCACGCGGTTGACGATCCTCTATGCGTCCTTGCTTGGAGTTGCTCTTCTCCTTTACGCCGGAGGCGTTTCCGTTTTGTTTCTCCATAATTTGCGGGAGCAGTTGGATTCCAGCCTCGATCGAGATGTTGAGACGGTTGAAGGAGCGCTCTCCGCAGATGCGAATGGAACGTTGCACCTCAGTTCACGAGAAGGGGAGGCGCACGAAGACGAGCTTGACCGTGGGTATCTGCTGGAGGTCTGGTCCGAAGATGGCAAGCTGCTCTATCGCAGTGCACTACTCCACAACCAGGCACTCGGTCCCATTCCCGATGGAAGCACAGGTTCCGGCCGGCGATCTGCGCATTCACTCCGCCTCTCTTCGGGCACGCGGCTGCGTTTGATAAGCCGTATTCATCACTTGGGAAATGGCAGTGCGGTCGTTGTACGGTTGGCCATCAGCCAGGAACACCTCCGGCATGAATTTTGGGAGATGGTCACAGTCCTTGGCATTGGTCTACCCGTGACTGTTCTTCTCGTTGCTTTTACCGGATACCTGGTAGCTGCTCGTGCGCTCAAGCCGGTGGATGCTATGGCGCAGCGCGCAGCGCAGATCACAGCAGAACAGCTGAATGAACGATTGCAGATCGAGAACCCGAATGACGAACTGGGTCAACTGGGCACTGCATTCAATGCGACACTGGCCCGCCTGGAGCATTCCTTCGATCAATTGCGGAGATTCACTGCCGATGCCTCCCACGAACTACGCACCCCGCTGACGGCTATCCAGAGTGTCGGGGAAGTCGCGTTGCGTATACCAGGAGACGTGAACCACTACCGGGACACGATCGGAAGCATGCTCGAAGAGACGAATCGTCTCGCTAAACTGGTGGACAGTCTCCTCACCATGGCGCGGGCCGATGCTGGCCGTATTCAATTGCATCGGGCGGATGTCAATCTCTTCGATCTCGCCGACGAGTCAGTGAGGCTGCTCGAAGTTCTGGCGGAGGAGAAACAGCAGACGATTCAGATGGACGGGAGCCGTTCCATCACTGTCACCGCCGATCGGACACTCTTGAGACAAGCCATCGTGAACCTGCTCCACAACGCTGTGAAGTATTCGCCCGACCGCAGCACAGTCCAGATTAGTGTTCGAGAAACCGAAAGCAGCGCGATCGTCGAAGTGCAAGACAATGGCCCCGGCATCCCGCTCGAAGATCGTGGGCGCATCTTTGAGCGCTTTTATCGAGTCGATAAATCGCGTACTCGCGTCGCAGGCGGTGCTGGGCTTGGCCTGTCGATCGCACAGTGGGCGATTGCGATGCATGCAGGAGCCATCGAAGTGCAATGCGAACCGGGCCCCGGATCCACTTTTCGGATTTCTCTACCGAAGAATGGCTTCTCCGTCGCTGCGCACTAAAAAGTAATGCTTCATGCGGTATCAAATGGTGAGGTGGTATGCGGGTTCGGTGTTACAGGGTCATCTTCATTTTCGGAATGATCGCAAGCCTGGCGATGGCGCAGTCGCCGAGCGCAAAGAAGTCTGTCGGCGTGGCTGGAGCCGTTCAGGACACCAGCGGAGCGGTGATCGTGGGTGCGAAGGTCACCATAGCCGGCCCGAACGGCACGATCGTCACACAAGGTGTCACAGACAATGCGGGCAATTTCAGATTTGCGCAGGTCAGTACGGGCAACTACACGATCGATGTAACCCAAGCGGGATTTCAGGAGGTCAGGCAATCCATCAAAGTCGGGCCTGGACTGCCCCAGCAAATGCGGATTGTGCTGCCAGTCTCGTCCGTGAATGAGCAAGTGATCGTAGGTGCTCCCGACAACAGCGCAGCGCAGGTGAGCACGGAGATTTCGCAGAACCAGAATGCCAATTCCGTCGATCGAGATGCGCTCGACCGCCTTCCGGTGTTTGACCAGGACTACATTACGACGCTCTCCCGGTTTCTCGATTCCGATGCGACCGGCACAAATGGAATCACGCTGGTCGTGAACGGCGCCGAAGCGAATGGGCCAGGTGTGACAGCATCTGCGATTCAGAGCGTGAAGATCAATCAGAACCCTTATACCGCACTCTACTCAAGGCCGGGGCGCGCTCGAATCGATATCACCACGAAGGGTGGCACACCACGGCTCCATGGGTCCGCGAACTTCCTTTACCGTGACTCGCTCTTCGATGCGCGGAATACATTTGCCATCACAAAGCCGTCTGAGCAGCGCACCTACTATGAAGGGTCGCTCACGGGTCCGCTGAGCCATAACAAGAAGACAACATTCCTGCTGGCGCTGGATAGAGACAACGACAATCAACAGGCAATCGTGCTGGCGGCCGGGGCGAATGGAACCATCAATGCAAACGTACCGAATCCAACGCGCCATTACTTTCTCTCTGGTCGCGTCTTCCATGACTACGGTCAGGGAAATCAGTTCTGGGTGGGCTACTCCTACGAACATAAAACAGTAGGAAATCTTGGAGTGGGGGGCACCGTTCTTCCCGAAGCGGGGACGAATACTCTCTTCTTCGAGCACGAAATCAATGTCGGGGATGTTTACGTGTTCTCGCCGAAGTTACTGAACCAGCTTCATTTCCTGGTCGGTCATTACGATAACCAGACCCACAGCTTGAATGAAGATCCACAGCTTCTCGTCTCCGGAGCCTTCACGGGTGGGGGAGCACAGGCGGACTTCCGGAAAACGGAGTATCACTTCGATGGAACGGATATCGTCACCTATTCAGCAGGCAAACACACGATCAAGTTTGGCGTTGACATTCCGGACATCAGCCGCCGCGCCTTCGACGATTTCACCAACCAGGCAGGCACATATTCCTTCGCGAGCCTGGCGGACTATCAGGCGTCGCGGCCATTTTCATATCTCGTCCAGAGCGGCCAAGGACATGTGACTTTTCTCGAGAGAACGGTCGCCGGCGTCCTCGAAGACAATATTCGAGTGACGCCCAACCTCTCCGTCGCCGCGGGCGTTCGCTACTATTGGCAGAACTACTTCCACGATATCGCCCACGATATTGCGCCTCGGCTCAGCTTTGCATACGCGCCTACTGCAAAGGGCTCTACCGTGATTCGCGGAGGCGCAGGGTTTTTCTTTGACCGCAGCGGACCCGCGGCAATTGCAGATCTCTTGCATTTCAATGGCGTGCGTCTCAAGCGGTTCATTCTGGAAAATCCAACCTTCCCGGTTACGCCACCTGAACTCGCAGGACTGCCGACGGGCGTTGTCGTGCTCGATCCGCGGCAGCGCATGCCTTACGTCATTCAGTACGGAATAGGAGTCGAGCAGCAGGTAAATGCAAAGAGTTCTCTATCGGTGAACTATATCGGTTCAAGAGGGATAGATCTATTTCGTTCGGTGGACGTGAATGCGCCGGCGCCGCCCGACTATATCGCTCGGCCCAATCCAACGCTTGGACAGGAGCGCCAGCTCCAGTCGGAGGGCTACCAGAAGAGCAATGCGCTGGAGATCAGCTTTCGCGGCAGGCCTGTACCTTACTTCACTGGACAGGCTCAATACACCTTAGGCAAGACATACAACAACACCAGCGGAATCACCTATTTTCCTGCGAATAGCTATTTCCCGCGAGCTGACTGGTCGCGGTCTGATAACGATCAGCGCAATAAGTTCGATCTTCTCGGGACCTTTGAAGTCCGTCAGTGGTTCAACTTCGGGACCGCGCTGTCGCTCCACTCCGGCAAGGCAGTAAACATCACCACGGGCAGCGATGATAACCACGATAGCTTGCCTATCGATCGTCCGGCCGGCGTTCCAAGGAACGCTCTGTACGGGCCGACCTACATCAACCTGGATCTCAACCTCGCACACGATCTCCCGCTCACCAAGGCAGGAAAGGAAGGGCCAGTCGCCACAATCTCGTTCAATTCCTTCAACGTCCTGAACCATGAGAATGACGTCACCTACGTCGGCGTCATCAGCTCCCCGTTCTTTGGTCACGCCGTCGCCGCGCAACCCCCGCGCCGCATGCAGCTCGATCTGGAATTCAAGTTTTGAAGCTGAAGGCAGAGAGAATTCCGCGACCCGCCCCATTTACGTGCTGGAAATGTGACTGAGCTAGATGGCGCTCCAGAACTTGCTGATTATTCGCTGAGCGCCGGGCAATCCCTGGTGGGTTTGCGTCATGGCGTAGGCTTCTATAAAGGAGCCAGAGATATGTCATTGCTGCCGATTCACGCGGTTCTGTCTCGCATGGAAGGGGCATGCCCAGTGTTCTCAGGCACCAGGTGAAGCTGGCAGTAACTGCCCTGAGCGTGACGTTTAGCGTATAAACCAGTGATTCGGTCCTCATACGAAAGGTCGCCGATAGAGATATGCCATCTAGGGACCCATCATCAGACAGGGCACCTGGTAACCGACGCATACGCATTCATGGGTCGCGCCGCCGCGCCGGAAAGACGCGGCCCGCGCAAGGCATAAGCTTTGAAGCGCGTCTGCGGGTGCTTGCGATGTGCATCGCGCTGCCTGGCCTGCTGGTGTGCTGCGGCCTGCTTGTCTCGCAACATGCCTCCACCAGCCTGTGGCTCACTCTGCTCGGCGTCATCGTCTTCGTCTCGCTCATCGTCTTTGGCTTGCTGCTCGAGCACGTCGTGCGCCCGCTGCAGACCTTGACGAACGTCGTCAGCGCGTTACGCGAGGATGACTATGCCTTTCGTGCGCGCGGCTCGACCACGGGAGATGTGCTGGGTGAGCTGGCGATTGAGATCAACGCCTTAGCCGACATGCTGCAGGACCAGCGTGCCGGCGCGCTCGAAGCCTCGGCGCTGCTGCGCCGCGTGGTCGGCTCGATCGACGCGCCGGTGCTCGCCTTCGATCCCGCCGGCGTGCTTCGTCTGATGAACCCGGCTGCGGAGAGCGTTCTCGCGTTGTCGCCCGACGAGAGCGTCGGCCAGCCCGCAGCGCAGATTGGGCTGACTCGCCTGCTCGAGGAGCCGGATGAAGGCGTCGTAGAGCTGGAGCAGGACGGCCGCAGCACACGCTGGATGGTGCACCGCAGCACCTTTCGTCAGCGCGGCGTGCCGCATGCCCTGTTGCTGTTGACCGATGTGAGCGCGGCCCTTCGTGAAGAGGAGCGGCAGGCCTGGCGGCGCCTCATCCGCGTGCTCGGCCACGAAATCAACAACTCCCTTGCTCCAATCAAGTCCATCGCTGGAACTCTACGAACCCAACTGATCTCCGGCGTGGCCACGGACGAAGACCTGGACCGCGGGCTTCACATCGTCGAGAGCCGCGCCGAATCGCTGCACCGCTTTGTCCAGGCCTACCGTCAGCTCGCGCAATTGCCACCACCACGGTTACAGAAAACCTCGCTGGCGCCGTTGCTGG
The DNA here is from genome assembly GCA_030838385.1 of Acidobacteriaceae bacterium. Classification (GTDB taxonomy): domain Bacteria; phylum Acidobacteriota; class Terriglobia; order Terriglobales; family Acidobacteriaceae; genus KBS-83. Next base: position 6,934 of record JAUTWX010000440.1, on the reverse strand, counting down.
AGCGCACACTCGCTCTGGAGCAGCGGCTGCATGCAGAGATCGTCGGCGGTCCCGAGGTGACGCTCACCGTCGACCCCGATCAGATGGAGCAGATGCTGATCAACCTGGTGCGCAACGCCGTGGAAGCCGCGCTGACTACACGAACAGGGAAGCCGCGGGTGCAGGTGGGCTGGCAAGTGGATGCAGGCAACGTCATCATCGGCATCGAGGACAACGGACCCGGCATCGCGAATGACTCGAATCTATTCGTGCCCTTCTACACCACCAAAAGCGGCGGCAGCGGCGTTGGCCTGGCGCTGGCGCGGCAGATCGTCGAAGCGCACGCCGGCTCGGTCCGCCTGACCAATCGCAAGGCGGGTGGGGTGCGCGCCGTGGTAACTCTGCCCGTGGTGATGCCGGTGACACCAGCGCACACACAAACCCCGGCACACACGCAGACTGTCGAGCAACGTTAAGTACTAGCTCGGCCCGATCTCCGTGATCTTCCTCGCCTGCGGTTCCTTGCCATCGAGGAAGTCAATGAGTCGCGGCGCGATACGCGCGGCGCATTGGCCCGGCGCCAAATGGCCGCAGCCGTCGTAGATTTCCAGCACGGATTGCGAAATCTCCTCGTGCATCGAAATACCCGTCGCAAGCGGGATGAGGTGGTCCTGTTTGCCCCAGAGGATCAGTGTCGGCATCTGCAGGCGGCCGAGCTTGCCGTCCAGCAAGTCGTCGCCGCGGAACATGGAGCGCGCACTGCGGTCCACCACCCAGTTCAGTTGCTTGAATTTGCGGACCATATCGCGCGCCAGAAAGTCGGGCACTTCCGCGGGCTGTGGCATCAGCATGCGATAGAGGCGCTGCACTGCCGGAATCGTGGTCGGCTCGAAGTCGAAGATGGTGAACGAAGGCTCGAAGCGAATGCCGGCCGAGTTGCACAGCACCAGTCTTCCAATGCGTTTCGGCTGGTCGAGCGCAACCCGCATCGCCACCCATCCGCCCATCGACCAGCCGACGAGACTCACTTTGTCCAATCCGCGCTGCGCGATAAAATCCTCGACGTATTGTGCTTCCTCAGGAATGGAGTACGCGGCATTCGCGGGCTGAGCGGAGCGTCCGTAACCCAGCAGGTCGATCGCGTAGACGTGAAAGCCTGCCTGCTTGAGCTGTGGCATCAGGTTGGCCCAGTCTTCTGCGCGGCTGCCCAGCCCATGGACCAGCACCACGGGCGCGCCGCTGCCGCCCTCGTAGTAGTGAATGCGATTGCCCCGGATCGTCGTGTACTCACTATGGAAGCCGTTGTATGCCAGACGTGCCCGCGTCAGCATCCCCATGACCTTCAGGGGCTCTTGCCATACGGCGGCGGCGCCCAGCAGAAACACCACCAGCATCGCCAAAACGGCGTAGCCGTAGGTCTTCCAGCTCAACGCAGCCGGGTCCTTTGGCTTCTCTGCTACTACGTTACGCATCTTGCGTGCGCGATCACTGCGGCCGCTCGGTCGAGCGCCGCTTTGCCTTCGGCTCAAGGAAAGGGCTCCTCCTGCCTGGTGGCATGCCTCTCCGCTGCTGCGGGATCGCGCGCGACAACGTCGCCCTCTCCGGCCGCCGGCTGTCTTACCTGATCGAGCGCCTTGCGAATCACGCTCAAGGTAAATGGCCGGATCGCAACCGCGCCATGCCCTGTCAGCTCGTTCCAGTGCGCCCAGCGCGCTTCGGTCACATCGGTCGCACTGGCCAGTGTGCCACCCAGCAGACGGCAGCGATAGTCCACCAGAACATAGTGGAAACGCACTCGCGCCGGATCGTCGTCAGCGTGCGAGATGTGATCGAAGACGGCGACAATCTCTTCCGGTTCTACGTCGAGTCCGGTCTCCTCGCGCACCTCACGGCGGATGCCGTCCTCCAGCCGCTCACCCAGTTCCAGCGCACCACCCGGCAGGGACCACTCGCCCAGCAGCGGCGGCTGGCCGCGCCGCACCAGCAGCACGCGCCGCTCCGCATCCAGCACAACCGCGCCCACGCCCGCGATAGGCGCAGTTGGAAACTCTCTCTGCATAGGTGTCAGCTAATCGCCGGCCCGATCGTCCGGCTTGTCTTCGTTCAGGGGCCGGCCGTATTCTTCGCCAAATACGGTGTGCGTGGAGGAGAAGCGGCCGCCGGAAAACTTGTCCACGCCGCGTCCCCACCCCACCGCCAGCAGCGCGACAGTGGCGCAGCTCAGCGGCAGCTTCAGCACCTCGCTCACCTTTTCCGGCTCATAGCCTTCCATCGGAGCGGTGTCGTAGCCCAGCACCTCCGCCATCAGCATCATGTGGGTAAAAGCGATCATCACCTGGCGGTTCAGCCACATCGGGATGTTGGGGTGGTTCGAGAGATAGGCCGGGATGCCAACCTTCGCTTGCTCGGCATAATTCTCCGGCATGCCGTTCTCGCGGCCCATCCGCAGCATCTCTTCAAGGTCGCCGTTGCGCCACCCATCCGCATCGCCGCAGGCCACGATCACCGCGGAAGCCTCATCCACCTTGGGCTGGTTGTAGCAGGCGCTGCGCAAGCGGCGCTTCTGCTCCGGCGCACGGACGACGATGAAGCGCCAGGGCTGGAGGTTGTAGGCGCTGGGCGCGCTCAGCCCGGCATCCAGGATGCGGCGCAGGTCTTTGAAGGGAATCGGGCGTCCGTCAAAGCTAGGGGTGGCCCGGCGATCGTGGATTGCCCGGGAAAGAGGTTTTTCCGTACTCATCGGCTTCTCTTCAGTGTATTGCCTGGAAGCGCGAGGCGACGCGGTTGGCTTTGTGCGTGCATAAGGGTGAAAGTATTACTTTAGGTTTTGGGCAGCTCGGTCATCGGCTGTTCCAGCGAGAACGCCTGACCGCCCGGCCCCGCATCGGCGAAGACCCACAATCCGTGAAAGGCCTCGCGCAGCTCCGGGTGCAGTGTCAGCAGGCCTCGCATCACCGCGATGGTGTGAGTCCGCTCCGCCACCGGGTCGCTGCTGGTCGAGTTGTAGTGGGCGACCAGGTCCAGGCCACCCAATGCATCGTCCGTGCGAAAACTCGTAACCTTGTATGCCGTCCCGTCGGCGTTGACCGTCAGCGGTGTGGTGCCGGGCAGATCGGTTGGTCGTCCCGCCTGCTGCTCGTCGGCAAGCTTGTCAAAGTTCGTGCTGGAAAAGAAGCCTGCCGGCTGCAGCAGGTACGCGGCGGTCGAATAGTAGAACCATGCATTCCACATCTGCTTCTTCTGCGCATAGCGGCGAGCCTGCTCCCAATACCACAGGCCGTCGTGCCCTGCCACACTGAGCGGCTTGGGAAAGAACCCGGCAAGCTGCCACGGACTGCCCGCGTTCAGCGATTGCAGCAGCAGCGCAATCTGCTGCGGCTTAGCGACGCCGGTCGCGTGCACCAGCGCGAATGCGAATTGTCCCGGTGGCAGGTGCTGGATGCTGAAGGTGACATGCGAGCTGTTGTCCCCTGCGTCGCAGAAGAACTGTTCCTGCTCATCGCCCGGCTTCGCGTCGGATGCATCCAGCTTGTAGACCGCATCGACCGTGATGGTGGCGCCAGTCATCAATGGCGCGAGTGCGGCTGCCGACTGCGCGATGCTGTTGAAGCTGGCGGCTACCGCCGGAACCGTGGCAGCTTTCAGGTCCGCAGTGCGGCCTGCTTGCACGTCCAGCGCAATCTGCCGCGCCGCCTGCACGATGGGGGCGCGCTCCGCCTCCGTCATCGTGCCCTGCGTCTTGCAGGAGACGCCGAAGGCCGGTAAGGCCAGGGCAAGCAGGCAGGTTGCCCCCAGCCCACGCGCAGAGATGCAGAGGTTCATCGCAGACTCACCAGTCGCAGCACGCCCCTACTTCAACACAACAGCCGCATCTCGCGCAAAGAAGGCTCGGCAGGCCGCAATATCTCTTAGTGATCTACTATCGGCCGGCTCGCCGCTGCAGATAGGCGTTGATAGCCTTTTCCCATTCCTGACCCTGTTCGCGGTCATGCGTTCCGAGCGCAACGACGTGCTCGTCCGCCTCCGGCCGCAACGCGGTCCGCACGTATGTCACGTCAACCCTGGTGTGCGCCACATCGATTGCATGCAGCCGCACATCAATTGTGGTCACGAGCAGGTCAGCCAGCACGTAGACGTACTGCACATGGTCGCCCTCGAGATCGAAGAGGGTGTTCACCCACACAGCGGTGTGTTCGCCATGCCGCACGGTGAAGACCGCGCCCTCGACATCCCGCGCCGGAATCGGGAAGATGAACTGCGGATCCCATTCGTCGCCCGCCCAGATGCGCTCGCCCTCCCCTCCAAAGAGCGGCGCGGCATCATGCATCGGCGCATCGACGGTGAAGGCGAAGCTGTTGCTGACATGCGCCCGCGATTGTGGCTCGGTCACGGTGATCTCCGGTTTCTGTGCGAGCAGGGACGGAGCGCAGGTCATCAGAACAAGCAGCAGCGCCCGCATCATCGGCGCTCCCGTAACTGATGGCTGTCCTGCGCACGCAGTGTCAGTCCATAGAGGATGCGGAATTGCTCGATGTCCTTGAGCGTCTGCGGCGAGAACGGCGCCTTGCCCTCGAAAGCATGCAGCACGATGCCCTCCAGCAGATCGCTCAGGCTCATGTCTTTCTGCTCCGCAATGGCCTTCAGCACCTTCAGCATTCCCTTTTCCAGCCGCACGCCGGTCTGCACGCGTTCGACTTCGATGGGGCCGGCAGTTGGCCTGTCTCTATCCGTCATTGGTACAAATATACCATGGTAACAACGGGAGGTTTTGATTGCGCGAAACTTTGCAGCCTTGCTTCTCGCGCTGTATGAGCGAAGCCGGTGCTGGCGTAGTCTATGGAGTGATGGGGAAAGTGCGAATGAGGGACATGCTCGCGAGCAAACCGGCAGGGAAGCCATTGATCTCGGGACGGCGATACGATAAACGGCGCCATTCGCCGCTGTCGCTGCTTCTGTGCGGAACCCTTGCTCTGGGAAGCGCGGCTGTGCTGCCGCGTGCTGCCCTGTCGCAGGCCACACCTTCCCAGACAACACCGTCCCAAGCACCCGGGGCAGCCAACCTGGCGCACGCAAGAGGTCATAAGCCGACGCCCGTTACGGATCCCGTTCCCGCTCCGCCGCCTCCGCCGACGGTCGCGCCGAGCCTGTTCCAGCAGCCGCCGGTTCCGGCTACCGTGACCGCCGCCACCAACAAACTCACCGTAAAGGCCGACAACTCGAGTCTCGCGCAGATTCTGCACCAGATTTCGTCCACCACCGGCATGAAGCTGGATGGGCTGGGCGGCGATGAGCGCGTCTTCGGCAGCTTCGGGCCGGGAGCGCCGCGCGAGGTTCTAACATCGCTCCTGAACGGCACCTCGTACAACGTGATGATGGTGGGAGACCTGCCGAACGGTGCACCGCGCGAACTGCTGCTGACCAGCCGCACTGCAGGTGGACCAGCACCTCCGGCAAACGCGAATCCGGCGCAGCCACACCCAGATGAAGAGGCCAATCCGGACGACAACGGAAACGGTGACGATTCTTCGGACGATGCCGCGCCGCCCATGCAGTACACTCCGCCGTCCATTACGCCTGCGGCGCCTCCTCCACGCACCATGCCGCAGATGCGGAATATGCCCAGCCCGCCGGAGGAATAGGCGGCCTCCCGCCTGATCAAATAAGGAAACGGCCGCAGGAGTCTGGCTGCGATCAGCGGAGTCTCACGCCGCCGCCGAAGCTGCAGTGGATTTCGCATAGCTGCACCCGACGCAAATGGGGCTGCTGGGGGAAGCAGAGTCGCTCGCGCGGGACGGGCGATGCAATCGATGGAAATTTGCAGACTGCTTCAGGAGGTCTGAATCAGGAAGCCTGAATTACCAAGCCTGAATCAGGAAGCTTGGGTCTGCGCCTCAACCCCTTGGCTCTGCGTCGTATGCTGTCGCGAATTGGGCTGTAGTGCATGGGAGTGCATGCGCAGCACTGCGAACAGTGCTTGGCAGCAGCTATAGGCCAGAAGGACGCCAAAGGCGAGAGCGGCAAGTACGGCACAGGTAAGACCTAAAAGATTCATCGTATCCATGGGGGATTCCTATTCGTCTTCTTCCAATCGAACTTTGCTGCGGATGAATGTGCGCTCCAACGGAACGCGCTTCATCTCTCTTTCACTCACGTCAGCGCTGCCATTCTCGCAGAGCCGTATGAGCGTTGACCCTCATTTCTATTGCCGCTTAAGATACGTAGAGGACAGCTACGTTGTCGCTGTCTTTTCCGCGGTATCCCATTACTTTCGCGTCATGCTTCCCAGGCAACCCACATAGCCAATCTGCGAAGCAAAACCTGACCCAGCTCTTCAAGTCCCGAATGCCCATCACCAACATCACGGTTCGCGGCGCGCGCCAGCACAACCTGCAGGACATCAACGTCCGGATCCCGCGCAACACCCTCACCGTGATTACCGGCCTCTCCGGCTCCGGTAAATCCTCGCTCGCCTTCGACACCATCTACGCCGAAGGACAGCGCCGCTATGTCGAAACCCTCTCCGCCTACGCCCGCCAGTTCCTCGATCAGATCGAGCGCCCGGACGTCGACTCTATCGAAGGCCTCAGCCCCGCCATCTCCATCGAGCAGAAGACCACCAGCCGCAGCCCCCGCTCCACCGTCGGCACTATCACGGAGATCTACGACTATCTCCGGCTGCTCTACGCCTCGGTCGGCACGCCTCACTGCCCCAACTGCGGCCGCCCTATCTCCCGCCAGTCCGCCGAGCAGATCGTGGAGCGCGTTCTCGCTCTCCCTGCAGGTGAACGGCTTACTGTCTTCGCGCCCGTCGTCCGTGGCCGCAAGGGTGAGTTTAAGGATCTGCTCGACACCCTTGATCAGCAAGGACTTAAGGCCCGTGTGGATGGCGAGGTGCGCGACCTGGCCGATCCCATCTCACTCGAGAAGCGCAAGAACCATACCATTGAGGCCATCG
>JAUTWX010000398.1 GCA_030838385.1 Acidobacteriaceae bacterium | reverse complement strand
TACGGGCAGATTGGAACGCTGACCGCGGGTGCCGGCAAGGACTGCACCGGCGCTTCGGTGAGTGTCGGAACCGTGCAGTACGGGATCGTTGGCCCCGCCTCTGATCCGACACACGAAAACATAGATGTTTCGCCCTCAGGCCAAATTTGCGCGGGGCACTGGAACCGCCTCACGAGCAGCGGCGTGGCTCCATACACCACCTGCATCCCCACGAACGTCCAACAAGTGGCAACAGCGACGGCCAGCGCCAACGGCGTGGCCTCCAGTAACGCAGTGCAGGTGTATATCCATCCCGTTGTCACCAGCGTGGCCCTGGATACAACCGGCAGCAGCGGCGGCAGCCCGTTGACTAGTTGCATCTCGCAAAACCAGACCGCGCAACTGGACGCCACAGCCTTTATCGCAGGTCAGTCGACGCCCTACTGCGCACCGAACGTCAGTGGCGTTCCCAACTGCTCCAGCCTGCTCGGCCACCTCAGCTACGCGGCACAATCCACATCCTCGACCTCGGGTACCGGCTCGACGAACAGTATCGTCTCCATCGACCAGAATGGGTTGGCTACTGCGCAGCATCCGGGCGCGGCCCTGATCTCGGCCAGCATCTCCGGCACCAGCTCCAGCGCGGGCGTCTTTCATACCTGCCCGCCCAAGTCGATCACAGTCACGGCGAACGGTAATACCAAGGTGACCGTGACACCGAATACGCCGCAGCCCACCACGGCGACGGTGATCGACACCAACGGCAACACCATCACCGGTGTGCCGTTGAGCTACACCTCGACCGACCAGCGCACCATCGGGGTAAGTGGCACGGGCTCCATCACCTCGACTTTTCCTGGGTCGAGCTCGGTGTACGCTGTATGCGCGCCGCCGACCTGCAATCCGGCGCCCGTCAACCAGATTGGTATCGAGGGCAACGGAACCCCGATCGCCAGCGATACTCTGAATGTGACCTCGCCGGGAAGCGCCAGCAGCTTTCTCTGGATGGCCAGCCCGAATTCGCAGTATTTCACTCCGCTGGATCTCAGTCTGGGAACTATCGGCACGCCGGTCCACCTGCCGTATGTGCCAAATTCCATGGTGCTGGATCAGACCGGGAGCAGCCTTTACTTCGGCAGCTATCGCGAACTGATGGTCGTGGCGGCAGCCACGAACGCGTTGATCAAGGAAGACACAACGGTCCCGGGTGTGGTGCTCGCGGTGTCTCCCACCAACAACCAGGTGCTGATCAACGATCGCGATCGCCAGATTTTCTATGTCTATCAGCCGGCTGTGGCGGGCTCAACGACGACGGGCGGCACGGGCAGCGCCGGCAGCACGGGAACACCGGCCAGCATCGTGACCCAGTACGGTGGTGTCGGGCAACGCGCGTCCTTCTCTCCGGATGGCAGCACGCTCTACATTCTGGGCACGAACAAGCTCTACGTGTACAACAGCTTTACCGGATGGAGCACCGAGACGCTGGATGCCTCCAACGGCACGCCCGTTGCAGGATGCCCGGCCAACGGCGGTACCGGTGCGGATGCGAACACTGCCTATAACGTCTTCTGCGCGCCGGATCTCTCACTGGCGGTGCCGCAGTTCGGCGCCTTCCTCTCCGGCCAGAACACCACGGCGCGCGGCTATTGTCCGGATACACGCCTGACGCCGATCGATAACTATCCGTCGGCCGTGCCGGCCCCCGCTGCGGGCTACAACTTTGCCGCGGACCACCTGGCCAGCACGACCGATGGCACGCATGTGATCAGCGCCACAGCGGGTCCAACTGCGCAACTGATCGACTCGAATGTGGTGGTTCCGACGAATGCACCGCCGCCGGCTGGAGAGACTACCGTCTCTGGCGCGTGCCCCACCGATCCGACGACCAAGGCTACGATCCCGCTCACCATCACCAACCCTGCTAACTTCCCGCAGTCGCTGGCGGCGTACGCGCCGTCGTTGATTCATCAGGTGGTGACGTCGCCGAATTCGTCACTTGCCGTAGTGACCTATGACTCGACGAGCGCCACTCCGGGCAACGCGGTGCTGCCGGTCTACACGATCCCGCCGACGCCGGGTTCGGCCGGCACGCTGAGCAGCGTAAAGCTGACCGGGGCACAAGCCACGACGCCGGTGGCGGCGATCTTCAGTCCGGACTACGCAGAGATTTTTGTCTCGACTGCCGGTGATGGCAACATCCACCTGGTATCCACCAGCACGCTGACGGATACGGAGCAATTCAGCGCAAACCTGCCGGATGGCAATGGAGGCGTGACGCCCGCACAATTCCTGGCGGTGAAGCCGAGGTCGATTCCGTAGGGAAGCAAGTCAGCGAGTCAGCCAAACTGTCCGCTACCTAGATCTCCATCTCCGGAAAGATGGAGCCGGACGGCGCGTCGCTAGCGTGGCTCACAGCAGGCGCGAACGGCTCTCTTGACTGACTTGCCGACTCGCTGACTCGCTACTTCCTGCTCTTGGCAATCGCATCGAGGATCCCGTTCAGGAAGCCGAGCGACTCCGGCGCGGCGTATCGCTTGGCAATCTCCAGCGATTCGTTGATGACGATGGGCACGGGCGTTCCGGGAAAGCCCAGCAGCTCCGCGATAGCGAGACGCAGCAGATTGCGATCGACCGCGGGCATGCGCGGAATGCGCCAGTGTGCCGAATGCTGCTCAAGCAGCGTGTCGATCTCCTCTTCGCGCGCGACGGCAACGCGGAACAGGTCTTCCGCAAAGCCACGCGTATCGTTGTCGATTGCCTCTTCACGCGCCTTCCAGAAACTCTTCTGCACCTCATCTGCAGTCTGCTTGCCCACATCCCGCTGAAAGAGCATCTGCATGGCAAGTTCGCGCGACTTGCGGCGCTTGCCTACGGGCTGGCTCATGCCGGCCGCCTGTCTGTAACCGATCCGGTGGCAATCTTGCGATGGACATCCACCATCTCGATGGTGGCAACCGCCGCCTCAAAGCCCTTGTTTCCGGCCTTGATGCCGGCGCGGTTCAATGCCTGCTCCAGGGTCTCGCAGGTCAGCACGCCGAAGCCGTGCGGCACGCCGGTCTCCTGCTGCGACTGGCCGATGCCGCGGCTCACCTCGTTGTAGATCGCCTCATAGTGCGCGGTCTCCCCGCGCAGCAGGCAGCCGAGCACGATGACTCCGTCGAAGCGCTGGCTGGCTGCGAGCGCACGCGCCGCGGAGGGAATCTCCCAGGCGCCGGGCACGCGCACAATTTCGATCTGCTCGCGCACCGCGCCACTGCGCAGCAAGCCATCGAGCGCGCCCTGCAGCAGGCGGTCGGTAATGACTGCATTCCAGCGGGCCACCACGATGGCGAAGCGCATGCCAGCGGCAGAGAGATCGCCCTCGATAGCAAGCGGCTTGCCGCGCAGCGGGTCTTCCCACTGCCAGAAGGCGAACGAAATGCCGGGCGCTGGTTCGATGGTGAACGCGAGCGACTTCCATGTCGTCGGGGCGACGTTGGTGATGCGCTTTGCGGCCTCCTGCGGGTCCGCCGCCTGTTCCAGCCACTGCTTTGCGGCCCGGTGCACGTCATCGATGGCGGTCACTTCGATCAGCACCTCAGCAGGCAGGTGAGGGGCCGGCAGGTGGGCCATGCCATCCAGCAACTCAAAACTGCCCACAGGCGCGAGAAACGGCGCTCCGCGGCTCGCGTCGGTCTCCCAGCTCCGGCCGGGCTCCAGACCGACCGCCGAAAAAAAACCATGCAGCGTGTCATAGACGGCGGGCGTGCTGGCCGCATGCACGAAGGTGATTCCCTTAATCATTCTCTTTT
>JAUTWX010000382.1 GCA_030838385.1 Acidobacteriaceae bacterium | reverse complement strand
TGCGGCACCGTTGTTTTCTCAATCGTGACCGTCGCGCCAAGCGCGCGCATCTCTTCGGCCACCCACTCCACCGCATGCCGTGCCTGCGGCGAGCCGGCAAGCCGCGGACCGATGTTGTCGGTCAGGTGGCGCAGCTCGGTCAATGCATAGGGATCGCTCAGCGCCGCATCGCGCAGCCGCTCCATATTGGCGATCTGCGCCGGCGTCCACGCACTCGGCGACTCGTTCAGCATCTGCGAAATGCGCGCCTGCGGTGACTGCGGATCAGGCGTTTGTGCAAATATGCAGGGGTGCAGAGCGCTCGCAGGAAGGAGCCAGAAGACAAATGACATGCGGTGCATAGCCGGGATGCTAACACGCAACCCAGCGCGTTACTTGGCTAGCAGGCTCACCGCAACTGGAATCTTGCGCGGCGGCATGCACGCATTCGCATCGCAGGCCTGGTAGCGCAGCGCACCCTGTAACAGGTGCCCGCCTTGCGCGACTGTCACATGTGCGCGCAGCGTCATGGTGCCGGTGTACACGCTCACCTTCTCGTTCGGCGCAAAGGCGAAGCTGGTGTCCGTCCCCGGAGGAAAGTCCACTGCGGAGACATTCACTCCATCGCCATCCACCACCATGAGCTGCGTCGGAATCAGCGTCTTCTCGTGCGGCGTGTGCGAGTTGATGTGAAAACCATCCTGGATGCGAAAGCGCAGCTCGACAACCTGCGGCTTCCGCGCCGCGACATTGATCTGGTCCGGTCCTTCGAAGCGAACGGTCTGCGGTGTCTTGCCGCCGGCCTCCGGCGTGTCTTGCCAGGGAAACTTCTGCGCGAACAAAGCACTTGCAAGAGTCCCGGCAACAAGAACGAATGCGCCGCTGACTTTCCAAACGATCGACGTGTTTGCCCGCTTGGTCATCAATCCTTCGCCGCCAGCGCTTTCTTGATGTTGGCCTCAATCTCATCGCGCGAAATCAGCCCCGCCGCCTCTTCTACCACCTTGCCATCGCGCCCCACGTAGAACGATGTTGGCAGCACCTCGACACCACCGTAAGCCTTGGACACCGCTTCATCGCCAAGCAGGATGGGATAGTTCACACCAATCTTCCTCGCGAACTTCCCGATCTGGCCGCGGTCCTTCGCCTCATCCTCGTCTACACCCAGAATCTCGAATCCCTGCGCACCATATTGCTTGTGCAGGTCTACGAACCAAGGCATCTCCAGCTTGCAAGGCACGCACCACGTCGCCCAGAAGTTGATCAGGACTGCCTTCCCCTTGTATTCGCCGAGAGACACCTTGCGCCCATCCTGCGTCTTGAGCAGGAAGGGGGGCGCCTTCTTCCCGCGCAGGTTCGGCAGCCCTTCGTCCGACGCGACATCCTGCTGCACCGTCTGGTTGGATTGATCCAGTACCGTGACATGCGGCTGCGCCTTCTGCGCAGCGCGGCGACGCTGCAGGTTCTGATAGCCCGACCAGGCCATCAGGCCCAGCGCAACGACCACCACGAGAATGACGATAAGATTGCGCTTCAAAGATACCTTTCCGGATGGGTGCGCTGTTTTCTCTGGCAACCTTTCATTTTATATGGACGCTCTGCGGATCGAACTTACTGCTCGGTACGCTGAGTACTGACAGAACAAAGACATTTCGATGCTCGCTGCTATACTGCACGGCGTTTGAGCGGAAGCGGTGATGCTGGAATACGAGATCGCAATACGCAACCCTACGGTAACGGAGTATTGTGCGCTCCGTGCGGGTGCCGGCCTCTCTCCGCGCAGTGAGGAGATCGTCCGCGTCGCGCTGCCCAACACACTCTTTGCGGTCGTTGTCGAATACCAGGGAAATGCCGTCGGCATGGGCCGCGTCGTCGGCGATGGCGGCACCGTCTTTCAGGTGGCGGACATTGCCGTGCTCCCGGAACACCAGGGGCGAGGGCTGGGGAAGCAGATCCTCGACGCCATCGATGCCTGGCTTCGGCAGACCGCGCGTCCCGGAGCCTTCGTAAATCTGTTTGCAGACCGCGGCGTCGCCCCTCTCTACGCGCGATACGGCTTCCAGCCGCGCGATACCGACGAGCCGGGGATGTGCTACGTGATGGAATGATGTGCTATGTGATGGAAGACGACCGCCACTTGCCGGAACGGCATTGGGCCTGCCATCGTCATTCGTACACCTCCAGTGAACGAATCATGACCAACCCAGCATGACAGACTCATCCGATCCCGCCACCACACCGGCAAACCTCATCCGTACGCAGGCGGAGGGCTTGCTCGCACTCGCCACGCGGCTCGAAGGCACAATGGCCGCTCCATTTGCCGCTGCTGTCGATCTGGTCATGCGCTGCGGTGAGACACGCGGCCGCGTCGTCGTCACCGGCATGGGTAAGAGCGGCATCATCGCCCAGAAGATCGCCGCTACCCTGTCCTCTACCGGCACTCCCGCGCTCTTCCTGCATCCTGCCGAAGCACTGCACGGCGATCTCGGCATGCTCATGAAGGGCGATCTCGTGCTCGCGCTTTCCGCCTCGGGTGAAACAGAAGAGATCCTGCGCCTGCTCGCGACGCTCAAACGCATCGGCGATGCGCTCATCTCCTTCTGCTGCAATCTCGAGTCCACACTCGCGCGCTCCAGCGACGTTGCGCTCGACTGTTCGGTGCCCAACGAGGCCTGTGGTCTGGGCCTCGCGCCCACCGCGTCCACTACCGCCATGCTTGCCCTGGGCGACGCGCTCGCCATCGCCGTCTCGCTGCGCAAGGGCTTCCGCGCCGAGGACTTCGCCTCGCTTCATCCCGGCGGCAAGCTGGGCAAAAAGCTGGCCTTCGTGCGCGACCTGATGCACTCCGGCGACGCGCTGCCGGCCGTCTCGGCCGCCACGCCGATGACGCAGGTGATCTACGAGATGTCGCGCAAGAAGCTCGGTGTCACGACCGTGCTCGACAGCGATGGCCGCCTCATCGGCATCATCTCCGACGGCGATCTCCGCCGCCTGCTCGAAGGCCTTGGCCCCAACGCCCTCACTCTCAACGCCGGCGAAGCGATGAACCCCAAACCGCACACCATCGCGCCGGACGAGCTCGCCGCCCGCGGCCTCGCCATCATGGAAGAGCGGCGCATCACCTCGCTGGTCGTGACAGACACCGGGCAGCGCACCGTCGGCATCCTGCACCTGCACGACCTCTGGGGGCTGGAGCTGATGTAGCAAGGAAGGCCACGGCAGAGAACGGCAGACCACACCAGACAACAGCAGGATTCCGACGGTGGTTCTTCTGCTTTTGTCTGCGTCGTCTGTCCTTGTCTGCCTTTGTCTCTGCCGCCGGCTCGCTGACTTGCTTCCCCGTC
>JAUTWX010000368.1 GCA_030838385.1 Acidobacteriaceae bacterium | reverse complement strand
TTTCAAAGGAGAGAGCGATGGACATCGAAATGAAGATCCGCGGGCTGGTCATGGATCCGAGTACGCATGCGCCCATCGTCATCCTGAAGGACCTGGAGAGCGATACGGTGCTGCCCATCTGGGTTGGGCTCTACGAGGCGAATGCGATCGCGCTGGAGATCGAGAAGGCCACCACGCCGCGGCCGCAGACGCACGACCTGCTGCGGAATCTGGTGACCGGGCTGAATGCTACGGTGGAGCGCGTGGTGGTGACAGAGCTGCGCAACGATACCTTCTATGCCGTGGTGTGGATGCGGCAGGATGGGGAGTGCGTCACTGTGGATGCGCGACCGTCGGATGCGATTGCGCTCGCGCTGCGCTGCGACTGCCCGATCTTTGTGAGTGAAGAAGTTCTGCGCATTGCCAAGCTGGCGCCTGGAGCGAGCGATACTTCTCCGGAAGAGCTGCGCCGCTGGCTCGAAGGGCTGAACGACGAGGACCTTGGCCGATACAAAATGTAGTAGCCCGGCTGCAAAGGCCGAGCGTCACCAGATAGACAAGCGGTGATCCTTCAGCCGTGATTTAGGCTACAGGCACGCCATGAGCCTCGGCCGCATCTCCAAGCTGTTTGCCGCGCAAAATGCGTCGCAGGTCGTCTCGCTGCTGACGCAGTTGTTGCTGCCGCCGATCTTTCTTCGTAACTATGGCGTAACCGTCTATGGCGAGTGGCTCGCGTTGAGCTCAGCCATCAGCTACCTGTCGACGCTCAACTACGGCGTCCAGACCTACACCAATATGCAGATGACCATTCACTACAACCGTGGTGAGTTGGACGAGTGCGTGCATTTGCAGTCCGGGGGACTGTTTATTCTTCTGATGGTGTTTGTGTCGCTCGCGATTTTGCTATGCGCCATTTTCTTCATTCCCATCGATGCATGGCTCCATCTGCAACTGCCGCTCCGGGAGGCGCAAACAATTCTGTACCTGCTGGGCCTGCAGATTGTTGCGAGCATGGTGTTCGGGTTTTTCAGCGGCAACTACATGGTGATCGGCAGCGCGCACCGTGGTGCGAACTTCAACAACCTGAACCAACTGCTGGCCACATTGGTGACCGGGTTGCTCGCAGTCCTGCACTCGCAATTGATCTGGATTGCCGGGGCACAGTTCCTCGTGACGGTCTTGATGACGGGTTATCTGTTCGTAGATTTTTCGCATCTGGCGCCCGCGCTACGGCCGACCCTGCGCCACTGGCGCAAGACGTCGCTACGCAACATCCTTAAACCGAGTGGTCACTATGCGCTGCTATTTTCCTCGAATATTCTGGGATATCAGTTGCCCGTGATCGTGATCCAACGTGTGCTGGGTCCGCTCGCCGTCGTGACTTTTTCCGTCACGCGGACTATTTATTCGATGAGTCGCCGCCTGCCGTATCTGGTCACAAATTCGATCGGCCCCGAAGTGACGATCACCTACGGAGAACGCAACTGGAAGAAGCTGTACCAGCTGTATGAACTGTCAGAACGGTTGGTGTTGTTGCTCATTCCGCCGATTTCCTTCGGCGCAATGTTGTTCACGCCACTGCTGCTGGTCCTATGGCTGCGCAGAGGCTCGCTCTATGATCCGTGGGTCTGCCTGTTGTTCGGCATCACGATTGCCGTGCAGAGTGTGAAAGAGCACAAGTATCAGTTTCAATTTTCGACAAATCAGGTTCGTGAGCTCTCCTACATGACACCGATTGCGTATGGCGCAATGTTGCTGCTGTCCATTCCAGCGATGCTGTGGCTAGGGCTGCCGGGACTGCTGGCTATCTGGGCGCTTACCGAATCTGCGCAGCTACTCTATCTTCTCCATCTCAATCGAAGGCTGTTTGGCCGCGAGGTGGAATTGAGCTATCGCCTGGTCGGCGTCTTCATGCTGTTCCTGCTTGCCGGTACCGCGGTCTGCATTTGGCCAGTCTTCCATATAGCCGCCATGAGCTTGCCAAAGCAAGCCCTCATCGCGAGCACGGTGACAGTCGTTTCCCTTGCAATTTCCTATTGGATATTTGGCGTGGACCAGGTGCGCACGCTGTTGTGGCAACGCATCCGCCTGTCCAGAGTTGCCATCGGGAATGCGTCACAATGATGCAGATCTCCCAGTTAGACGGCCCCTCAAACGAAGGAAATATTGGAATTGCCGTTCAGGCTTTGGCGGGGCGTGCCTCTGGGATAACGCAGGATGGCGCTGCGAGGGAATCGAGAAGCGTACCGATTGCGGCGTCATAGAGCGGCGAGCTGTCGTTGCGGCCAATTGCAGCGGTGACGCGGCCGGCGCTGGCAAGTGCGCGGCGTAGCTCTTCCTGCTGATAAAGCGAGAGCAGCGCTTCGGCGAGCAGATCGGCATTGCGGGGCGGAATGACGATGCCATCGCGGCCCGGCGTCAGCAGCTCGGATGAGCCGCAATGCGTGGTTGCGATGCAGGCGACTTCATTGGCCATCGCTTCGAAGAGAGCCATGCCGAAGCCATCGTCGACCGAAGGTAGTACGAAGACATCGCAGCGGCTATAGAAGTTGTTGATGTCTGGAACGTAACCGACGAATTCAACATTGGAAAGACGTGTCAGGCGCTGATGCAGTGCGGGGTAATGCGCGAAGCCGGCATCGGAGCGAATCAAGAGCCGCGCGTTGGGAAGGGCCAGGCGCTCCCATGCCTCGAGCAGGTAGAGATAGCCTTTGCGCACCGGGTCACCGCCGACAACGCCAACGGTGAATTCGGCGTGGCGCTCCGGATGGGTTTGCGCAGGAAAGGCGCAGCGGCCAAAGAGGGGCGCCTTGATGACTTTGCCGCGCATCGCTTCGGAAAAGGTCGCGCGCGTGTATTCGGAGGGTGCGAGGATGCGCTCAGCCTCGGCGTACTCGGCGAGCTGACGGTCGCGGAACCATGCAGGCTGCGGCCGGTAGGCGATGCCGAGCTTAGCCGACTCCTGCTCGACGATCTGCTGCTGGAAATCGACGTGGGGGCAGGCGCGATCGAGGACGAAGCGCGCGCCGCGCCGCATCGCTGCGTGGGCCGTCGCCAGGGATGCAGTGGCCCAGCCGATGAAGAGGTCGTCTGGACGAATGACGGCGGCGACCGAGTGGTCGTAGAGCCAGGAGTCGGCATTGAGAGCGGCTTGCGAGGCACCGATGGGGAAGAAGTGCATAGCGGTCTGCAGCAGCGAGGGAACCAGCGTGATAGGGACCGAACGATCGAGGTGGCGGAAGTAGCGGCGTGGCGCCGAGCTGTAAATGCGGACCTGCGCGCCATGCTTCAGCAGCGCGTTTGCGAGCAGTGCGGAGTGGAACGGCCGCGTTGTGGAGACAGCCACCTGCATATTCGGCAGGGTAGCACGCAACGAGGCATTCGCCCTTGCGACGATAGTAGGATGGGCAGCGGAATCCAATGCAATCAGGCGAGGAGCAATGGGGTGAGGAGAGGGATCGGGGCTGAGGGGGTAAGCGGTTTCATCGAGCGAGCGGGCAAAGGGGCGATCAGACTTGTTCGGTGGCTCGCATGGTTTATCGTGCTGACGGCACCGCTCAGAGTAATCGCGCAGCAGCGTCCACCGGCCGTTCCGCTGGTTACGCACGATCCCTACTTCAGCATCTGGTCGATGGACGACAAGCTCACCGATGGGCCGACACGTCACTGGACGGGGAAGCCGCAGCCGTTGACGGGACTGATCCGCGTCGACGGAAAGAGCTATCGATACATAGGCGATTTTCCGGAGGAGACGCCGGCACTGGCGCAGAGCAGCGTGACCGTGGCTGCTACGCATACGGTCTATCAGTTCAGCGGCGCCGGTATCGCGCTGACCCTGACGTTTTTCACGCCGGCATTCCCGCAGGATATGGACCTTCTGTCGCGGCCGGTCACCTATCTGAGCTGGAAGGTAACGAGCGCCGATAGCAGGCCGCACGATGTGTCGCTGCTGCTGGATGCGAGTCCGCTGCTGGCAGTGAATGAAGACAACGAGGCGGCGACCTGGGGACGGCTGCGTATGGCATCGCTTGATGAGCTGCATCTTGGTTCGCGCGATCAGCGGGTGCTGAATCGCTCCGGCGACGATCTGCGCATTGACTGGGGCTACTTCCGATTGTGTGTGCCGCATGAAGCAAGCGTGGAGACAGCGCTGGTGCCGAATGCGATTGCAAGCTTTTTGGCGAAGGGCACGCTGCCCGTGAACGATGATGCAGCCATGCCGCAGACGGCCCGCGACCACGCTGCACACGCGGCGGTGGTCTTTCCCCTGGGCAACGTGGGCAGCACGCCGGTGGAGCGCCATGTGCTGCTGAGTTATACGGAGGGCTATGCGATCGAGCTGATGGAGCGCAAGCTGCGGCCCTACTGGCAGCGCAAAAACATGCCGGTGGCGGAGATGCTGGAGACGGCGGAGCACCAGTATGCGGAACTGGAGCGACGCGGCACCGCGTACGATGCCGACTTGCGGGGCGATTTGACGAGCGCGGGCGGCAAAGACTACGCCGACCTTGCGATTCTGGCTTATCGGCAGACGTTGGCGGCGCACAAGCTGGTGGCGGACTGGGATGGCACGCCCTACTTGTTTGCGAAGGAGAATTTTTCAAACGGCGATATTGCCACCGTCGATGTGCTTTATCCGTCGTCACCGTTCTTCCTGTTCTTCAATCCGCGCCTGCTGGAAGCACAGATGACGCCGGTGATGAACTATGCTGCGTCGTCGCGCTGGCATTTTCCCTTTGCGCCGCATGACCTGGGCCGCTATCCGCTGGCGGACGGACAGGAATATGGCGGCGGCGAACGGACGGAAGAGGATCAGATGCCGGTAGAGGAGAGCGGCAATCTGCTGATCCTGGCGGCGGCGCTGGATCGTGCGGAATCGGAGAGGAGTCCGGACCATCACTATGCAGAAAAATATTGGCCGCAACTGACAACCTGGGCGAAGTATGTGCGCGAGAAGGGACTGGATCCAGCGAGTCAGTTGAGCACGGATGATTTTGCCGGACACCTGGCACACAACGCGAATCTGTCGATCAAGGCCATCGATGCGCTGGGGGCATACGCGAGCCTGGCGGAAGCGCTGGGCAAGCATGACGTCGCACGCGACTACCAGGACGCTGCACGCGCAATGGCCACGAAGTGGCAGACGATGGCGCGCGATGGGAACCATTACAAGCTGGCCTTCGACGTAGCTGGATCGTGGAGTCAGAAGTACAACCTGGTGTGGGACAAGCTGCTGAAGCTCGAGCTGTTTCCGGCGAGTGTGCGCGAGACCGAGATCGCGTTCTATCTAAAACATCTGAATCGCTACGGGCTGCCGCTGGACAGCCGCAAGGACTACACCAAGCTGGACTGGGAGTTGT
>JAUTWX010000328.1 GCA_030838385.1 Acidobacteriaceae bacterium | reverse complement strand
GATCGCCTCCGCAACGAAGGCATACATGAGCGCCACCACGAAGATGCAGAAAGAGCGCAGACGCGACGGCCTTTGTGGATGCGGGGGCAGAGTTGGCGGCGTGGTGACCAAGTAAGTCTTAGGTGGTATAGAACTGCGCAATGTTGCGGAACTTTTCGCGCCGCGCAGCCAGGCGCGCATCCGTGGACATGTCCTTCAACTCATTGAGATGCCAGGTCAGCTTTGCATCGAGCATCCGGGCCGCCTCTTCCGGATCAAGATGCGCGCCACCCGGTGGCTCCGGCACCACATCGTCCACGCAGCCCATCGCCATCACGTCCGCGGAGGTCGTCTTCAGCGCCTCCGCCGCCTTCGCGCGTTTGGTGGCATCGCGCCACATGATCGACGCGCAGCCTTCCGGCGAGATGACCGAGTAGACTGCGTTCTCCAGCATCAACACCCGATCCGCAACCGCGAGCGCGAGCGCGCCGCCCGATCCGCCTTCGCCGGTCACAGTCGCGATGGTCGGCACCGTCAGGCGCGACATCTCCAGCAGGTTGCGCGCAATCGCCTCGCCCTGCCCGCGCTCTTCGGCGCCCAGCCCGGGATTCGCGCCCAGCAGGTCGATAAAGGTGAAGATCGGCCGGCCGAACTTCTCCGCGATCTTCATCGCCCGCAGCGCCTTGCGGTAGCCCTCCGGATTCGGCAGCCCGAAGTTGAATTTGACGTTGTCCTTGGTGGTGCGCCCCTTGACGTTGGAGACGACCAGCACCTCTTCCCCGTGAAAGCGCGCCATGCTGCACTGCAGCGCGGGATCGTCGGCGAAGTTGCGATCGCCGTGGATCTCACTCAGATCGGTGAAGATCGTCCGGATAAAGTCCATAGGGTGTGGCCGCTGTGCATTCCGCGCCAGCTCCGTCTTCAGCCATGCGTCGAGCTGAGGCTCCTGGGCAGATGTGTGCTCCGGCTCCGCCTTCCCTTCCGGCTGATCACTGGTCGGCTCTGTCGACGGTATCAAGGTTCCCTGGGCCACGCTTCGATTGTATGGAAGTGGAGATGCAGAAACAAATGCCGGCACCCTGCCTACTTCGCCGTTTCCAGGCGCGGCGCCGCCGGTATCAGTGGCGTATGGAACACATACTTGCGCAGCAGATCCCGCAGATAGTTTTTGAAGTGCACCGTAGGCCTGGCCAGAAGGGCAGAGAATGTGACGCAAAGAACCAGCATCCCGAGCTTCAACCAGGCATTCCCCCGCTCATTCGGGAAGATAGCAACGATCAACACGTACAGCGGAAAGTGCAGCAGGTAGAGAGGGAAAGTCGCTTCCGAAAGCAGTCGCACCCATTTCACCCACGCCGCCTTCTCCGCCACTTTCAGCCGCTCGAACAGCAGCATCGCCCAGAGCAACGCGAAGACCATGGGCATCCCCTCGGCGTAATAGGTATACGCCCAGTGCAGGTTGATCGGCGCATGATGATAGGCCAAGAAGAACCTTGTCAGGAAGCCTTTGAGGTAGATGAGCAGCCTGAAGATCGCCGGCACCAAGACCGCACCCCCCACTCCCACAGCCAGGAAGGTCAGGTTGAGCTTCTTGAGCGAGATCCTCGGATTGCGTGCACGTTGATAGACATCGTGCGCCAGACAGCCGATCAGCCACAGCGGCAGAAGCAGCAGGATATGCTGTCCCGCGAATAGAGCAGCGATTATCAGCCACACGGCGCGCCGTATCCCGGCGAGATAGAACGCTACGGCATAAAAGACGTAATAAAAGACTTCGTAGGAGAGCGTCCAGAACGGCGTATTGGAAAACGGATCGAGCGTCAGATTCCACGACTGCGCCATGAAGATAAGGTTCATCCCAACGCGCAGCAGCGGATTGCTGTTGTTTGCGCCCCAGTTCGGCATGTAGTAGCCCGGATTGATCCGCATCGCGAGATACGAAGCGACGATGGTGAACGCCAGGGCCGGAACAACCACGGAGTAGACGCGCGAAATGCGGTCCACCCAGAAGTCGATCATCTTGCCGCGGCGGATGACTGTGACATAACGGATGACCAGACCGGAGAGGAGAAACAACACCACCAGGGCGGGCTTACCGTAGTCGGTAAGATCAGGCCAGCCGATTGAAAAGAGCGGCTGCGTCAGGTGCACGCCCGCGATCACGATCGCCGACGCGAGGCGAAGCGCATCCAGCAACACAGAAGTACCGGTAGAGAATTTTCTGGCCGGAGCAGTCGTCATGCGACGGCCATCGGAAGCCGGTAAGTCTTGGCTGACATCCCCGGATTCTATCCCGCATCCGCATCGATGTTACTTCCACCAAAGTTCTAGTCGATCGCCTGCACCGCCCCGCGGCCCAGCAACTCCTCGGCGCGCTCGATGAAGATGCGGTCCGCACCGACGGTCACCCCCTCAGGCTCCAGCATCACCACGAACTCGCCGCGCTGTTCCAGGTTGATCATCAGCTTCCCCGGCCCGGGCGCCTCCTGAATCATCGCGTGCAGCGAGAGCAGCGTCTGGTCGGTCGCGCGATCGAGCGTGACCTTGATGCGCACATTCTGCGGCAGCTTCACCTTCACGTCTTCCAGCGCCTGGATCGATGACACGGCAAGCTTCGGCGCCGCATCTTCCTCTGCGCGCAACTGGCCACGCACCAGCACCGGCACATCGATCTTTAGCGACTCCGCCAGCCGCGGATAATCCTTCGGGAAGGCGATCAGGTCGATCTTCCCCATCGTGTCCTCCAGCGCAGCTTGTGCATAGAGCTCGCCCGAGCGCTTCGACTTCGCCACCTTCAGCCCGACGATTACTCCGGCGATGCCGATTTCGTTTTCCGGACGCTGCTCGCCGCGGCGCTGTGGCGGTGCCGGCTTCATCTCCAGCGCATCCACCGTGCTCACTGCTTTCAGGTTTTTGAGCTTGTCCGCGTACTTGTCCATCGGATGCCCGGAGACGAAGAAGCCGAGCACTTCCTTCTCCGACTGCAGGCGCAGGTTCTCATCCCAATCGGGAACATTGGGCAGGGGGTCGTTCCCGTGCAGCGTCCCACCCGCGCCATTCACCGGCGCACCGTCAAAGATCGCGCCCAGCCCGCCAAAGAGTCCTGATTGCCCCGCCGCAATATCGCGCTGTGATTTCTGCGCCCGCTCCATCGCTTTGTCCACGGCAGCCATCAACCGCGCCCGCGGTCCGAAGCTATCCAGTGAGCCGGCCTTGATCAGCGATTCGATCACCCGCTTGTTGAGCAGCCGCAGATCGACTACCTCGCAGAACTCCCACAGCGACGCGAAGCCGCGCTTCTCCTCCTCGGCAAGCTTCGCACGCGCCGCCAGAATCGAGTCAATCGCGTTGCGGCCAACATTCTTGATCGCCGTCAGTCCGAAGCGGATCACGTTGTCATCCGGCGTGAAGTCGGCATCGGAGACCTGCACGTTCGGTGGCTCGACCGAAATCGCCATCTCGCGGCACTCGCTGATGTACTTCACCACGTTCTCGGGCTTCGAGATTTCGCTGGTCAGCAGCGCAGCCATGAACTCGACCGGGTAATGCGTCTTGAGATATGCCGTGTGATACGCCAGCAGCGCATAAGCCGCGGAGTGCGACTTGTTGAAGCCGTACCCGGCAAACTTCTCCATCTGGTCGAAGATGTGCGTTGCCTTGTCCTTCGGATGCTTGCGCGCAGCCGCGCCGGTCGCGAATCGCTCGCGCTGCTTCGCCATCTCCTCAGCATTCTTCTTGCCCATGGCGCGGCGCAGCAGATCGGCTTCGCCCAGCGAGTAGCCGGCCAGCACGTTCGCAATCTGCATCACCTGCTCCTGATACACGATCACGCCCAGGGTTTCCTTCAGGAGCGTTTCGAGCTCCGGCAGCACATATTCCACCTTGCGCCGGCCGTGCTTGCGCTCGATGAAGTCGTCGATCATGCCGCCCTGGATCGGCCCCGGCCGGTAGAGCGCGTTCAGGGCCGTCAGGTCCTCCACGGTCGTCGGCCGATAGCGCCGCAGCACATCGCGCATGCCACCGGACTCGAACTGAAAGACGCCCGACGTCAGTGCCTTGTGAAAGACATGCTCGTAGGTAGTCTGGTCATCCAGGGGCACTGTCGCCATGTTCACTTCGACGTTCCGGTTGCGCCGGATCAGCTTCAGGGCATCGTCGATGACCGTCAGCGTAGTCAGCCCAAGAAAATCCATCTTGAGCAGACCCATCTTCTCCACCGCCTTCATGTCGTACGCGGTGACGATTTCATCGTTCTTCGAGCGGCTCACCGGCACCAGCTCGGTGAGCGGCTGGGGCGCAATCACCACGCCCGCTGCGTGGACACCCGCGCCGCGCACCAGGCCTTCCAGCTTGCGCGCCGTGTCCACCAGCTCGCGGACCGTGGGGTCGGCATCATACGCAGCCTGCAGTTGATGCGAATCCTTCAGCGCCTGCTCGATGGTGATGCCGATCGTCGCCGGCACCAGCTTGGCGATGCGGTCCACGTCGCCATACGGCATATCCAGCGCACGGCCCACGTCCTTGATCGCCGCCTTCGCCGCCATCGTGTTGAAGGTGATAATCTGCGCCACCTGCTCGCGGCCATACTTGCGCGTCACGTACTCGATGACCTCGCCGCGACGATTCATGCAGAAGTCGATATCGATGTCCGGCATCGACACGCGCTCCGGATTCAGAAAGCGCTCGAAGAGCAGCTCATTCTGCAGCGGATCGATGTCGGTGATCTCCATCACATAAGCCACCAGCGATCCCGCCGCCGATCCGCGCCCCGGCCCCACGGGGATGTCGTGCTCCTTCGCATAACGGATGAAGTCCCACACGATCAGGAAGTAGCCGGGGAACTTCATTTGCTTGATGCAGTCGATCTCGCGCTCCAGCCGCTCGCGGTAGTCCGACTCACTCTTGCGTAGCAGGCCGCGGTCTTTCAAGTGCTGGATCGCCATCTGCAGCCGCTTCTCGAATCCCGCGCGACATACCTGCTCGAAGTAGCTGTCGATAGTGTGGCCCGCCGGCACTGCAAACTCGGGGAATGGATTGTCCACCTTGTTCAGCTTGAGCTGGCAGCGCTCGGCAAACTCCATGGTGCGCGAGACTACCTCGGGCGCGTGGGAGAAGAGCCGCTCCATCTCGGCGGCGGACTTCACGTAAAACTGATCGGAGTCGAACTTGAAGCGCTTGGGATCGTGAATCGAACCCGCGGTCTGCACGCACAGCAACACCTCGTGCGCATGGTGATCGTCCTCGCACAAATAATGGCTGTCGTTGGTCGCCACCAGCGGAATGCCGAGTTCCTTCTCCATGCGGAACATATCCGCGTGAATCTTCTTTTCCAGCTCGAGGCCCTGGTCCTGTATTTCGAGGAAGAAGTTCCCCTTGCCGAAGATGTCCTGATATCCCGCGGCCACATCACGCGCGGCCTCGTACTTCCCTTCCATCAGCTTTTCGCAGAACTCGCCCGCCAGGCACCCGGAGAAACCGATCAGCCCTGCCGAATGTTCGGCCAGGTAGCGCTTGGAGATGCGCGGCTTACGGTAGAAGCCATGCAGCGACGCCTCGGACGTGATGCGGACCAGGTTGCGATAGCCCTCTTCGTTCTCCGCCAGCACCAGCAGGTGGTTGTAGTCATCGCCCTGCGGATCGGCGCGATGGTCTTCCTTCTTGCACACGTACAGCTCGCAGCCCAGGATCGGCTTGATGCCCTTTGCCTTCGCCGCGTCGAAGAAGTGCACCGCGCCGTAGATGTTGCCGTGATCGGTGATGGCGACGGCCTTCTGGCCGATCGAATCCACCCGCGTGACCAGCTTCTCCACGTCGCAGGCGCCATCCAGCAGCGAGTAGTCGGTGTGCAGATGAAGGTGGGTGAACTC
Organism: Acidobacteriaceae bacterium; assembly: GCA_030838385.1. Classification (GTDB taxonomy): domain Bacteria; phylum Acidobacteriota; class Terriglobia; order Terriglobales; family Acidobacteriaceae; genus KBS-83. The sequence continues at coordinate 8,317 of JAUTWX010000328.1, read as the reverse complement.
AGCCATAGTCCCTGCCCTCATTTTAGTTCTGCAGGGCGCGCATCCATCGACAGGAGAGGCTGTGTGTTCCCGGTGGCACGCTGAGGAAATCGCGTCGGAAAGCTCCTCCGCCTATACTCCCGCCAATCTGGTCCATCCCATAGGATGGGAGGAAACGAGTGGGTTAGGAGTCTAAAGATGCGCTTCGAGCAACGAGAATCGCCGTGACAAGAGAAGAAACACAACTACTTGAGTTGTTAGACAACTATGCGAGAAGCCAGCATCATTGCTTTCTCACAGAGCTGTTCATGAATCAGGACCACACAAGATATTTTGCCTGTTTTCGCCCAAGTGGTCCTTTGCGAAACGACTCAGAGCGCTTCGCGTGCGTGTACTTGCAAATAGATTTGGACGAAGCAAGAACCGTAGGTTCTCAAAATGCGATCACGACTGCCATTGTCCGAGACTTGGACGAGAAACTTTCGCAAATTGGTCACTAGGCGTGATATTGCGATCACTCAGGGAGCGGTCGCTGTAGAGCACCTTGTATTTACCCGCTGGCAAACTTGCTGAACGAGCAGGAGCGGGCTGCTCTGCCCTCATCAGAAGCGAGTCATTTTCATGATCGCCACAAAGAGCGGCAGCGGGATCCGCGTTCGGACACCCGCATCTTCGAGTCTGCGCGACATCGACCGCGTCCTCGACAATAGACTTGCCGCGCAAAAAGAGAGAGGCGAGCATCACGCTCGCCTCTTCGACAGACCGCATTCGCAATCGCATCAGCGCTTTTTCTTCGCGGCCGGCTTCTTCGCCGGAACCTTCTTGGCAGCAGCCTTCTTCGCTGCCGGCTTCTTTGCCGAAGATGCCTTCACTGGAGCCGCCTTCTTCGCGGCTTTCTGTGGGACCTTCGCCGGCTTGGCCTTCACAGTAGGCTTCTTGACAGCAGCCTTCTTCGCTGCCGGCTTTTTCGCCGGAGCCTTCTTGGCAGCCGCCTTTTTCGCCGGTGCTACCGTCTTGGCCTTGGCCGCGGTCTTGGTTGCAGTCGCAGGAGCTTTGGCAGGGACCGTCTTCGCGGTCTTTGCCGGCGCAGCCTTCACTGGAACGGCTTTCGCAGGCACCGCTTTTGCGGGCACAACAGCTTTCGCGGGAACAGCCTTCGGCTCGGCCCCTTTCGCCGGAGCAGCCGCCTTTCCCTTCGCCGCTACATCGGCGGTGGCTGCAGAAGGCGCGGCTGCCGCCGGTTCCGCGGCCTCTTCCTTTTTGGCCACCTTCTTCTTCGACGCGCGAGGCTTCCGCAGGTTCACCGGCGGCGGAGGCGCAGGCGGAGAATAGGGCTCCAGGAACGTCCGCAGCGCAGCCTCGTCGTTCAGCTTGTTGTCCATTGTCTGGAAGAATAACTCCTGCAGCAGCTCCGGATAGCGCTCGAGTTCGGGCGTAATGCGCATCTCCAGCATGAGTGCCGTCGGCACCTTCTGCCGCGCCTCCGGCCACACGGTGAAGAAGTTCTTGTACTTGTTCTGGATCGCCGCGCCTTTACCGGTCAGTCCCAGCCACAGCACCGGCTCGGCGGCGGAGCGGGTCAGCAGCTTCCAGGTGGCGGACGGCGCGCTGGCTTCCTTCGCCGTCAGCTTCGCCGCGAAGGTCTCCGCCTCCTTATCCAGCCGCTCCCATTCCTTGACGAATCCGGGCCGCACAAACAGCTTCTTCAACCCGGCAATGTCCTTGGGTTGCATCCGCGCCGTCAGCAGTTCCATTGCCGCGGCGGATATGTCCGGATAGATCCCCTCCATCTGCAGCCGCGTCTGCAGCTCATGGAGTTGACCCAGCCCCTGCGCGTCGGCCTTGTTCACGGTCCACGCCGGGTAAAGGTGCTTCATCCAGCCCTGCTGCTCCAGCGTACGCAGCATCTCCAGAGGGCTCTCCTCGTGGCCGATCTCCTCCAGCTCATACCCGCGCTGGTAATTGGTGATCGCCGCGAAGACGCCTTCCTCCATCGCATTGTCGAAGCGCTGCTTGGTGCGCTCGTCCATCAGCCAGCCCAACCGAGTGCCCAATCGCACCGCGCGAAAGAGCCGGATGGGGTCTTCGAGGAAGCCGTAGTTGCTCACCAGCCGCAGGGTACGCATCTCGATGTCTGCGACACCGTTGGTCGGGTCCATCAGCAGGCCGTAGGAGCCCTCATTCAGCGAGATGGCCATCGCGTTCACCGTAAAGTCGCGGCGGCGCAAGTCTTCCAGGATGTTGGTCCACTCGTAGGTCGGGTGCGCGGGCTTAGGAAAGGTCTCCTTGCGCGCGCTGGAAATCTCCAGCCTCACGCCGCCGGGGTAGCGAAGAAACAGCGTCTGCGAAGGAGCGTGCGATCCCCAGAACACAAATCCGGCAGACTCCAGCCTTTCCCGCAGGTTCAGGGCATTTCCCTGAACCGTTACATCGAAGTCGCGGACGGGGTGGCCACTGGTAAGGTCGCGGACTGCGCCTCCAGTAAGAAAGCTGGTCATGCCCTCGGCACGGGCGGCATCGCGGACCAGGCTCAGGGCACTGCGCTGCGCCGGAGATAAGCGGCGCTCCAGCAAATAAACGTAGTCGGGCATGTTTCGTGCCTTGAACCGCCGCCACAACTGGGCGGTCGGCTCTATGTCACTCTTTCTTGGAGACTTACTGTCTTTACGAGCTATTGCTCAACGCCTAACGGTATCATAGTGTGACTATCTTGGCTACCATTCTGCACAGTTCTCGCTGCAGGTGGAACCCGGGTATGAGACAATCCCGCGAGCCTTTGGCTGAAGCATTTTCGGGGAATGCTCTAAGCCGCGGAGACCATCTCAGCGTGGCTTTTCCGTTCAAGAAAAGCCGCAACATCGATCGTTGGACGGTCTACACCAATAGCGAAAGTGCTTTGAAGCGCTTCTATGGCCAGCACACAGAAAAAAGCCGTCCTCCGCATGCATGACGGATACTGGTTGGCCGGCTATCTGCCCGCCGCCGGCTTCATCCGCCGCGGGCTCTCGCCAGGCCCCAACCCGGATGCACTCGAGTTGCTGGACCTTTCCGCCCGCCGTCAGATCATCCCGCTGGCAACCCTCAAGTGGGCCTGCTTTGTCCGCGACTTCAACTCCGGCGAGCCGGCCAATCCCGAGCGCCTGCTGCGCACCACCTTTTCCGGCCGACCCCGCCTCGCCGGCATCTGGCTCCGCATGACCCTCAAGGACGAATCCGTTCTCGAAGGCGTCGCAGCGAATGACCTCACGCTGCTCGATCCTGCCGGACTTCTCATCACCCCCCCGGACACACGCTCGAACACGCAGCGCATCTTTCTGCCCCGCTCCGGTATCGCCGAGCTCACGATCGTCTCCGTGATCGGCGCCAGCAACGCGGTCACCGGCAAGCGCAAGCCGCCGGTTTCGGCGCGCCAGCAGGGCGATCTCTTCCCTGCCGCTGCGCCTCGCGCCCTGTAAACCTACTGACGCCCGGTCGCCCCAGGAAGGCATGCGCGAACGACCAAAGGGCGTGAGCCCCGCTGCACGCGCCAACGGCGCAGTCGCCCCGGACGGCCAGTCCGTTTACCATGCGGAGCATGAAGCTTTACGATCTGGCTACGCATCTCGGCGCCACTCTCCACGGCGATGGCGAGACCGAGATCACCGGCGTAGCAGGCATTGAAGAGGCGGCCGCCGGCCAGATCACCTTCGTCTCAAACCCGCGGTACGCCGCCGCTGCCCGCACCACCCAGGCGAGCGCGGTGCTGGTCGCGCCGGATTTTCCGGAGATCGCCGCGGCCACCCTCCGGCTGGCCAATCCCGACCTCGCCTTTGCGCATGCCATCGCGCTGCTGCACCCCTCGCCAGTCTTCCCTCCCGGCATCCACCCCACTGCGGTCATCGACCCCGGCGCCACCATCGGGCCGGGCGCGCACATTGGCGCCTATGCAGTCGTGGGCAACAGCGTCCGGATCGGCGAGCGGGCGGTGCTGCTGCCGCACGTCGTCCTCTATCCCGGCGTGACCGCGGGCCGTGATTTCTTCGCTCACGCCCATGCCGTGGTGCGCGAAGGCTGCGTACTCGGCGATCGCGTCATTCTGCAAAACGGGGTCGTGGTCGGCGGCGATGGCTTCGGCTTCGCCAAGCGCGATGACGGCTCCTGGCACAAGATCCCGCAGTCCGGCCCTGTGCGCATTGGCAACGATGTCGAGATCCAGGCCAACGCCTGCATCGACCGTGCCAGCATCGGCGCAACCGTCATCGCCGACGGCGCAAAGATCGACAATCTGGTGCAGGTGGGCCATGGATCGAGTGTGGGCGAGCACACACTGCTGTGCGCGCAGGTCGGGCTGGCAGGCTCGACCGAGGTCGGCCGCAACGTAGTCCTCGCCGGACAGGTCGGCGTCGCCGGGCACTGCCGCATCGGAGACGGTGCCGTCGCCACCGCACAATCCGGTATTCCGAACGACGTAGCCCCCGGCAAAATTGTCAGTGGTTACCCGGCGATCGACAATCGGCAGTGGCTTCGTGCTTCCGCCGTCTTTCAGCGCTTGCCGGAGCTGCTTCGCCGGTTTCCAAAAAAAAAACAGAATGAGCGCTCCATCGAGGAATAGGCTCAGACAAGCAGACAAATAATCGGTTAGCTCAGAAAGCCCGGCAGCGCCGGGGTGCATGTGCGCATCGTATCGCTCAAATGTCCGACATAGAGGAAATCAAGCCCGCTGGCACGGTGGCTGAAGCCGTGCAGGAAGAACCGGTTCGCGTCCTGTTGCTGGACGATCATCCGGAGAACCTGCTCCTGCGCTCGACCATCCTGCGCAAGCACGGCTACATCACCGAGACCGCCGACTCGGTCGAAGGTGCCGAGCAACTGCTCGACCGCATCGATATCGCCGTCCTGGACTACCACCTCGGCCACGGACGCTTCGGCACCGACGTTGCCTCGGAGCTGCGAGAGCGGCGTCCGGAGGTACCCATCATCATCCTCTCGGCCACGCTCGAGCGACGCTTCGGCGGGGTCGAGGACATGCACCTGCTCAAGGGCTACAGCTCCATCGACGACCTGGTCACCGCGCTGCGCGCCTTCGAAGCCAAGCGCCGCGGCAAGCCGGTGGTTGTCGATGCACGCGACTTCTTCTACTCCCGCATCAACATGGCGATGGGCGACGACGTGGTGCTCGAGATCCTCGACGCCAACGGCAACTGGCAGTACGTGAACGACACCTGCGCCCGTCTTCTCGAGCAGCACCGCGACTGGTTTCCCGGCAAGAACATGTTCGTCGAGATGCCGGAGCTCGCCCCGGACTGGCGTGACATCCTGCGCACCGTCGCCGTGCAGCGCGAAACGTATATCGACCGCACCTATCGCGGTCTTCTCAACCTTCCCCGCAAGGGCGAGGGCTGGGTCTGGAACGTGCTGGCCTTCCCCATCACCCTGCACAATAACCAGACCGGCGTGGTGCTGACGGCGCGCATCTTAGAACGCAAAAGCACCCTGTGAACGCGCAGAAACCCGGCGCGAAGGATCTGAAATAAACACTATGCGAGTTACATTTTCCCGCCTGGCCGCGGTGGCGCTTCCTCTCCTGCTGGCAGGCTGTCGTGCCCACCCCAGCCTGGGACGCCCGGAAGCCCCCTTCACCATCACGGTCAGGAACCAAGGCGCGGACATCCACCAGCTCGAAGTGGATTACCCCAACGCCAGCTTTGGCCGCGATGCGCTGGCCAGCGGCGCCAGCTTCAACTACCCGCCCAAGCTGATCGGCTCAGGACCGGTGAAGGTGACCTTCAACGACAACACGGGTAAGAGCCACACGGCGACCGGGCCCGTAGTGCAGGAGGGGATGCGCAAGAATCTTGTCATCTCAATCGGCGAAGACGAGGGCATCGTCTTCCAGGCATTGCCGGACCAGTCGAGCTGAACGCACGACCATTCCACTGCGGCCGCGTCTGTGAGATAAGTGAAATCACGGATGCGCACGTGGAAGCTTATCGCACTTCTGGCACTTACTCTGTCTGCAGTGGCTCAGACCCCTGCCACGCCGCAGGCTACCCCGACGGTGGCCCAGACGACTTCTGCTCCAGCCGCTGCTGCCCCCGCGCCACCCCAGCCGAACATGGCGTGGATTCCCGACTTCGCCATCTCCTCCCCGGGACTCGAGACTAGCATCGCATGGCTGTGGGAACACGACGGCGATACGAATGGCGGCTCAAACGGCATGTCCAGCTATCCCATCTATCCGGACGGACACAATGGCCTACCCGGTCGCCAGTTTGTCACCTGGTACTCCGGCAACGGTGGCGAGCGGTATCACCTGAGCTTTGGTCGCGACGCGAAAGCGACGCACTTCGTCTACGAAGCCAACGTCTATCTGGTCGATCCCGTGCAGATCGCCAACGTTGAGATGGACATGAACCAGGTCCTGGCAGACGGGCGGACCGTTATCTTCGGCACGCAGTGTAGCGCCCATTCGAAGAGCTGGGAGTACACCTACGTGAATCGCACGGGGACACACTGGCACGCGTCGAATATTCACTGCAACCCTCACGAGTGGGGCGCAAAGAAGTGGCATAAGGTGCAGATCGCTTTCCACCGCGACGAGGATGGAAACGTGACCTACGATTGGGTCGGCTTCGATGGTGTCTACACCAGCTTCCAGGGAGCGACCGTGCCCTCTGCGGAGGCACTGCACTGGACGCCGGGCGAGCTGCTCCTGAACTTTCAGATCGACGGCGCCCGCAACTCCGGGGTCATGGACGCCTACCTGAACAACCTGGCAATCTACCGCTGGTGATGTCGCGACGTCCGCAAAACCAGAAGGCCGCTTCAATGAGCGGCCTTCCTATATTTATTGCAACCGTGATCGCGCGCTCTAATGCACCACGGACTGGAACAGACTCGACTGCAACAGCGTCGCAAACTGGCTGTCCGACGAGGAGTAGGTCACGATCAGCTTGCCCGAGCTGGAGTCGATCTTGGTTCCATCGATCGCCTGCTTTTCGATATCCGTGCCGCTCATCTTCTTGTACAGCGCCGCGGCATTCAACAGTGAAGCCATGGTAGCTGCGGTGAAGGTGTCCGGAGTCAGCACGTCGAGGTTGAACCTCACTCCGTTCTGGAAATCCATCGTGTAGTACGAGGTGAGAATCCGCTTCTTGATCGTGTCGTAATCCCCCACCTGCGCCGCCTCGCCCATCAGTGAACGCATCATCGTCTGCGTGCCCTTCTGATCGAGGATGCTCCACAGCGGCTGGTCCTGCACCGATGCCATCATGTCGGTCATCTCGTTATTGGTGAGAAAGCTGGACTGCAGGCCATCGCGCGAGTCCAACGCCTGCTTCAGCGAATCAGTCTGGCCGAAGACCATTGTGGTGGGGTTGAGGAAGACCACCTGCATGCCCGAGGAGCCCATGGGGTAGATCTTGTTGGTGCGCAGCACAGTCGGCTTGATCTTCTTCTTCTTGAAATTCGCCATGATGTCATCGACGGAAAACTGCCCCTGCGCCAGGCCGATGATCCGCGTTGAGTCGCCGGTCGCGCCCTTGGGTCGGAATGAGGCGAAGGCCAGTTCGTCCACGTCATGGTTGTCGTTCATCCCGGAGACCTGCAGTGCCTTCTCCAGGCCCTTCAGCTCCGGAGGCATCACCTTGTTCTTCAACTGCATGGCCGCCGGCGAGTTCTGCATCGCCCGGTAGTCGATCACGATCAACTGCTGCACATCATGGGGGATGGCGGCGCGCGCATCGCCGCTCAACTGAGCAGCGGATGCTGGCAGCGCCGAGGCCAGGCAGAGAGCCGCGATGCCGCCGCTCAAATATTTCGCAAGGTTCTTCATCTCTACTTCACTTCCTTCCGGACAGGCGGGCAGGCACTGCAGGAACGCACGCCACAGCCCGCTGGTTACCATCTTAGTCTGCGCCACGGCAGCGCTCTATTTCACTTCTGGGTGACAACCCTATAACGGATTGATAGTTATCAAATTCGTCACCATCATGGGTTCCTGCGGTTTTACGGCCATGCGAGCGGCCGCTCCATGCGGCGCTCCAGGACCTTCGTCTCCGCGGAGAAGTCTTCCAACTGACGCACCCACTCGCTGTTTTGCTCGACTGCCGCCTCTGGGATCAGGCCAATCAGCTCCCCCTGGACGATGCGGGCGCCCCGGCCCTCCACCCTGCGCTGCAGGTCGGCATAGACCTCGCTCGGCGAGCTCACCCGGAAGTCCGTCAGATTCATGGAGATCTGCGCGCGTCCGCGCACTAGGGCGCCCAGTGCCTTGACCCCCTTCAGGCCCCCGCCGGAATCGCGCACCTCTCTCGCCAGCGCCCGCGCCAGGGCGACGTCCGGTTTGTCCAGGAAGACA
>JAUTWX010000322.1 GCA_030838385.1 Acidobacteriaceae bacterium | reverse complement strand
CCATCGTCAATCGCATAATCCGCTCCTCCAGTATGTTCGCGTCAAAAACTCCGATGGCCTGTGTTCCGCCCGCATAGCTCATACGCGTCGCCGGGCCTGCCATCGCCGTCGCCAGCCGCAGCAGGGAAGCCGCATACTCCGGTCGATCGCCCACCGCACCAGCGGCCATCTCCTCGCACACCAGCTCTCGTGTCTCGGCAATCCGGCGCCGCACCAGCACGTCGGATGATACGCAACTGCAGCAGCGACACATTCGTAAAGCAGGTTCTTCGCAAAATCACGTCGCCGGATGTGCGCACACTCATGCGCCAACGCGGCCGCGATGTCCCTATCGCGCGCTGTCCGGATGTCTGCATCGCTCGCTGTCTGGAGGTCCTCGGCATTCTCTGCCGCAAAGAAGCACTCCGGGACCAGCAGCAGCGGTGGCCGCAGGCCCAGCACTACCGGACCTCGCGTCTCGCCAGAGCAGCGCACCACCGGCGTAGCTACCCCGAACCGCCGCGCCGCATCGTTCAAGAATCCGCAAGCAGAATCGCCCAGTGGCAGTGCCGCACCGCGCCGCGCCATCGCCCAGGTGCGCCGCCATCGCCACATCAGCCGCGCTATGCAGAACAGCATCGTCAGCAGATACGCGGTCGCAACCACCGTGCAAAGCAGCGGCGAGAGCGTCCATCGTTCCACTGCGCCGGCGACCATGTGATACGTAATCGTAGCTGTTCCACCGGCCGCGCTCGTATCTGTGGGGCCCAGACGGGCCAGCCACCAAGCCGGCAGCAGCGGCATCCCCACGCCTGTCAGCAGCGCCGCAACCCACATCCGATGCTGCGCCTGCGGGCCAACCCGGCGCAGCAGCCGGTCGCCCAGCCACGCCACCGCGCCGACAATCGCCAGCGTCACCGCGGAATGCGTGAGATAGCGCAGCACGAAATCCTGCGGATGGTTCATCAGCCATCCGCTTACCGTCTTCAGCAGCTCATGCATCCCCATCCCTCCTACGCTCCCTCTTCTTTGCAGCCTTCGCCGCATCCACGCGCGCCGCTAGCTTCGCCAGCCGCCCCGCATCCAGGTGCCGCGACTTCACCAGGCTCATCACCAGCTCCTCCGGCGACCCGCCAAACATCCGCTCCACCAGGTCCGCCACGGCCGTCCCCAGCGTCTTTTCCTCGGAGACGGCAGCGCGATACTCAAACGCCCGCCCACGCAGCCGCCGCGTCACGCGGCTCTTCTTGTGCAACACGTTCAGCATCGTCTGCACCGTGGTGTAGGCCAGCTCGCCCTCCAGCTCCTGCTGCACCGCCTGCACCTGGCACGGCCCCAGCCGCCACAGCACCTGCATGATTCTCAGCTCCAGCGGCGTCATCCCCCCGGACCCACTCGCTGACCCACCCCTGCGTCCCGCCATGCCTGTCTCCTAATGAAATAGGAAGATAACGCGCGCGAATCGCGAGTGTCAACTAAAAAAATAGGAGAAGAGCAGTGAGGCGGTCTTCTAGCGTGCCGATCCGGGCGTCTTGACGATTTACCGTCGCAAGGAATGTTGCATCAGCGCGCCCGAAATCATGATCGTACTCACAGCCGCCACGATCATGATTCGAATCCACCAGTGAGTTCGGCTGGACTCTTTTGGCTCGGTCTTCTGCATCCCCCAGAACAGCGAGAAGAGTGAAGCCCGCTGATGCCGAACAATGACGAGCATCGAAGTGCAGATAAGCGCTGAGATGACGTATGGTCCGTAGTCATTGACCAGAATGAACATATTGATAAGCAGGATGTTCGCCATCATCGGCAAGATGAGGATGGCTGCCAGCAACGTCGTCTTTCGGAAAAGCAAAAGCGTGGCACCAGTGATTTGCAAAACGCCGAGGATCGAAGCATACACACGCGAATAGCCGTAGTAGTACCAGGTGAGTTGATAGCCGTTGAGGGAGGTGATTGGGCGCTGGGCAAGTTCGGACGACATGTTGAACTGCAAGTGCATCAACTTGCTCACGCCATACATGTAGAGCATGAAGGCGCAGAAATACCGCAGCCAGTCGAGGAGCTTCGAATCGGGTCTGATGGGTTCGTGCAGATTCGACATGAAGCTTCTCCAGAACAGATTTAGCTTTATTGCGGCAGAGCGCGCTTCTCGGAAGCCGTGCATAAGTACGTAAGCAATATCTCAGAGGTTCCACCGCGCCCCGCGCACAGCGGTCTATGCTCGAAAGTCGCGTTACCTCATCCTGAAGCGTGCTGTTCCGCTCCGCTTGCTGCTGAGTACCTTCGTGTCCGAGCCGCGCCGAATCCTGCCATTTCACCTTCGTTAATTTGAAACAATAGACGTAGCGAATCAACATAAAGGGCGGAGCCACAGGCTCCGCCCTTTTCCATTTCTACGCAAGCGAGGGCTCTCGATGACCACCACCCTGCAGGACAGCTTTCTTCGCAACGCCAGCGCCGCCGCACGCGCCGCCGGCCACATCTTCCCCGAATACGCCGCGTGCGAAGCGGCGCTCGAATCCACCTGGGGACAGTCCCGCCTCGCCCGCGAAGCCAACAACCTCTTCGGTCAGAAACAATCGGCAGACGCGCACTCCGTCATCGCCAACCCCGGCGCCGATGCTGGCGTTTTAGCCCTGCCCACCCAGGAGTTCCTCCACGGCCGTTGGGTCACCGTCGTCGCGCATTGGGCCCGCTTCACCGACGCGGCAGCCTGCTTCCGCGCCCGCATGGCGCTGCTCCGCCGGCTGGAGCACAGCTATCCTGCCTACACCCGCGCGCTCGCTGCCACCATCGGCGAAGCCTTCATCGAAGAGGTCTCGCGCGCCTGGTCCACCGACCCGCAGCGTGCGGCCAAGGTCCTCGCCATCCATCGCCAGCACTGCTCGAGCTTCCTGCCGCTCGCGCCCGCCACGCTCACCAGCAGTCCCGCGTCAGCATTTGCCCCTGCCTAAGTCCAATCACTGGACATATTTATAGCTAAGTCCTTTGTTTGGACATCTTTAGCGATCGGCAGAAGGCCTAAACTGCTGACAGAATGGGGTTTGCGGGTCCCACCCACCGCACCGCACCGCAGGGGCGGGGGGTGGGGGTTAACGTTACGCCGCCCGACGCTGCACCACAAGTTCCAGCGAGGAGCCAGATTCACCCGCATCAGCCTGATCCCTGATCCCTAACCCCTGATCCCTGAAACTTACGCCGCCGAACGCTTCTTGCCCGACTCCTTATACTCCGCCAGCAGCAGCGACTCGCGGATCGGCTTCTCGTGCAGCAGCAGCTCCGTCGCCTTCAGGTTCGCATTCGCATGGAACCACTCCTGCGCAATGTTGTCGTGCAGCAGGTTCAGCACCGCCAGCAGCGACATCCCCTGGTGATGCGCCATCCACTCGCGCACCAGCGCCGGCTTCTTCAGCGACTTCTGATAATCGCCCGCCTCGTAGAAGCCATAAGCGCCCACCCAGCCCATGCTGGCCATGCGCTTCAGATTCTTCAGCGCCTCAACCTCGTCGATCATCAGCGCCAGAAACGTCGAGTAGGGCGAGATCACCGGCCCCGCAATCGCGTCCCACTTCAGCGCGATCTGCGGTATGCCGAAAGCGAGGTAATGATAGTGTCCCTGGTCGTCTTTCTCCGCATAGCCGCACTCGGAGATGCCCCATGGAATATTCCCATGCTCCCGTCCATACGCGCGCTGGATGGCGACCACGTTGTCCAGCGTGCGTGTCACCAGCGTGTCCGGATAGGAACGCATCCACAGCGCCGGCATCAGGTATTCGAACATCGTGCCCGTCCAGGAGATCAGCGCCGGCCGCCCCTACGCCACCGTGTGGATGCGGCCCAGTTTGAACCAGCTCTGTTGCGATGCGTCCCCTCGTGCCACCGCGACAAACGCGCCGATGCGCGCCTCCGAGCACAGCAGGTCGTAGCAGGCCTTGTGCAGCTCCTCCTGCTCCACCATGTAGCCGATGGAGAGAATCTGCCGCGACGGCTCGATCAAAAAGGCAAAGTCCATCGCCGCGACGCACTGCTCGGCACGCTGCGCCAATAGCGTCAGCTTCTCCACCAGCGCGACCTGCCGCTCCCGCGCCGTTGCCAGCAGGACGCGCAGCTTGTCGATCAGGTAAGTCTCCGCCTGGTCGATAACATTGCCGGACCACGCACGCTGCAGCCGCCCATTCAGATCGTCGATATAGGCGACGCCGCGCGCAATGGCAACCGTGCCGTTATCTTTGAGCACCGATTCCAGTGGCAGATACTCGCGGTCCAGCCATGGCCTGTAATCACGCACCAGCGAACACACCGCATCGACCCGCCGCAGCAGCTCGGCCAGCCACCACTCGCCCTCGGTGTGCGTCTTGTCGGTCAGCGGGAAAGCCTGCCCCTCCGGGCCGCGGATCTTGTCGAACGCCGGAGACAACTGCGCCGCGAAGCACCAGTCGATCCACGCCCGCAGCTCCTCGTTCTCCGGAGTCGGCGGCAGCTCCGCCGGCAGCGCATCCAGCGTAGCCAGCAGCGCAAGCTGATCGCGGATCCCTGACCACAGCCGTGCATCCACCAGCGGCTGGAGCAGCATCGCCTCCGCGCCGGAGCGCAGCGTATAGAACGATGCCGCCAGGTTGCCGCTGTCTACCGACGAGACCACGCGCGGAGGAATCGGCGCGAGCGTGCGCGTGTCATACCAGTTGTAAATGTGGCCGTTGCGCTTCTCCATGCGATCGAAGGTGTCCAGGCTCGAGTGGCTCAGCCCCACGAACTCAGGAACCGTCAGATAGCCGAAGGTATGCGCCGCCTGCCGCCCATTCAGCAGCAATCCGAAGTTGGTAGGCGAAACACGCGCTGCTTCGAACAGCTCATCCTCCTCCACGTTATCCGGAACCAGGTAGTTGTGCGCGGCCCCGCCGTACTCGTAGAAGAAGCGCCAGGTGCGCAGCGCCATCTCGCGCAGAAACTCCTTCTGCTTTCCGTTCAGGTGCTCCCGGTCCTCAGTCGGCG
>JAUTWX010000293.1 GCA_030838385.1 Acidobacteriaceae bacterium | reverse complement strand
TTGCGCTCGCAGTACTCAGCGGACTCGCCGGCGCGGGCATCATCTTCTGGTTCCTGGCGCGTGTGCTGCTTCCCCGCGAGCGTGTCCTCCTCGCGGAGGATACCGAGATGACCGGCGTGCTCGCGCGGGTGTCGAGCCCCATTCGCGAGGGCGGCACGGGCGAGATTGCCTACTCACAGGGTGGCGCACGTCGTGCTGCTGCTGCGCGCAGCGATGCCGGAGCTGCCATCGCGCGGGATATCGAAGTTGTCGTGCTGCGCTATGAGCGCGGCATTGCCTATGTCCGGCCGTGGTCGGAGCTGGAGGGTCCTCCCGCCACCTGATGCTTCCTCACCATCGCGGATCCGCTCCGCGACCCGCGCCGTCCACAGCCAGGGACGCCGCAGGCCATCCGCAGTATGGCTGGCTTCACGTTGTCTCTACGGTAAGGATCGCTATGCCGACCATTGTCACTGTCTTCATCGGATTGGGAGTTGTCGTCCTTCTCATCATCATGACCAGCATCGCCAAGATGTTTCGCAAGGCCGGCCCCAACGAAGCCATCATCGTCTATGGCTTCCGTGGCCCGCGCATCATCAAGGGCTCGGGCGCCATCATCTTTCCTGTGGTGGAGAGCTGCCGTCAGCTCTCGCTAGAGCTGATGTCCTTCGACGTCGCGCCGCAGCAGGACCTCTATACCAAGCAGGGCGTCGCGGTCACCGTCGAAGCCGTCGCGCAGATCAAGGTCCGCTCCGACCGCGAATCCATCCTCACCGCCGCCGAGCAGTTCCTTACCAAGGCGCCCCCGCAGCGCGAAGGGCTGATCCGCCTGGTGATGGAGGGCCACCTGCGCGGCATCATTGGTCAGCTCACCGTCGAGCAGATCGTGAAGGAGCCGGAGATGGTGGGCGAGCGCATGCGCGCCACCTGCGCCGAAGACATCAGCAAGATGGGCCTGGAGGTGATCTCGTTCACCATCAAGGAAGTCCGCGACAAGAATGACTACATCACCAACATGGGCCGGCCGGATATTGCGCGTATCAAGCGCGATGCCGATGTCGCCGCCGCCGAAGCAGAGCGCGACACGGCCATCCGCCGCGCCATCGCGCTGCGCGAGTCCGCCGTTGCCAAGGCCGCTGCGGACCAGGAGCGCGTTTTGGCAGAGACGCAGTCGCTGGCCAAGCAGGCCCAGGCACAGCGCGATCTGGACATCCAGAAAGCGCAGTTCACCGAGCAGAGCCGCAAGCAGGAAGCGCAGGCAGACAAGGCCTACGAGATTCAGACCAATGTGATGCAACAGCAGGTGATCACCGAACAGGTGAAGGTGCAGCAGATCGAGAAGGAGCAGCAGATCAAGGTCCAGGAGGCCGAGATTCTGCGCCACGAGAAGGAGCTGATCGCCACCGTGCTGAAACAGGCGGAGATCGAGCGCCAGCGCATCGAGAACCTGGCTGAAGCGGAGAAGTCGCGCCTCACCATAGAAGCCGAAGGCCGCGCATCGGCCATCCGCGCCCAGGGCGAGGCCGAAGCTGCGGTCATCTTCCAGAAAGGCGAGGCCGAAGCAAAGGCGATGAACGTGAAGGCCGCGGCCTATCAGGAATGGACACAGGCCGCGGTGGTCGATCGCCTCATCAGCAGCATGCCGGAAATTGTCCGCGCCATGTCCGAGCCGCTCAGCAAGGTGGACAGGATCACCATCGTCTCCACTGGTGGCGAGGGCTCAGTGGGCGCCAACAAGCTGACCGGCGATCTGACGAAGATTGCCGCGCAGGTACCCGCGCTCTTCGAGGCGCTCTCCGGCATGGACATGCATGAGCTGATGGCGAACGTGAAGAGCATGCGCGCCCGCCCCAACGGCGCCGGCCCCGACAACAGCTAACCCGGGCATGTGGTCCCGGCTTCGGCCGGGCCACATGCTTCAACCGGCATCGAACAGTAAAGGAGTCACGTCATGGCACTGCTGGAACGCGTTGCAACTCTACTCCGCGCCAACCTGAACGACCTGATCGACCGCGCGGAAGACCCGCAGAAGATGCTGCGCCAGCTCATTCTCGATATGGAGAACCAGCTTTTGCAGGTAAAGACACAGGTCGCCATCGCCCTTGCAGACCAGCATCTGCTCGAAAAGAAGCAGGCAGAGCATGAGGAGTCCGCCGGCAACTGGCAGCGCAAAGCGGCGCTCGCCGTCACGCGGCAACAGGACGATCTTGCACGCGCCGCGCTGCGCCAGCAGATCAGTCATCAGCAGATGGCGGCCAGCTTCGCCCAGCAGCTCACCGATCAGCGCACCGAGACCGCCACGCTGCGCACCGCCCTCAGCCGACTGCAGCAGCGGCTACAGGAGACGCAGTCGCGCTGCGAGCTGCTCGCCGTGGAGCACCGTCGCGCTCGCGCCAGCCAGAAGCTGACGGGCACGGGGCCTAGCACCTCGTCCACGATTGCTCGTGTACGCGGGCGCATTGACCAGGCCGCCGCGGCAGGTCACGCACGGCAGGCCATGCTTGTCGCTGAGACTGGGACGAATCTGAACGAGACAGAACTCGAAGAGCGCTTCGCGGCCATGGAGCGCGAGGACCAGATAGAAGATCTGCTGCGCGACCTGAAGGCCCAGCACGAGCAACAGCACAAACTGCCCAGTCCGGCGTGACAGGAAGACGCAGGTCGGCCGCTCTATACTCGCGTAGCAGAGGATTGCGAAAGGGACCAACCGCCATGCCCTTTGACCCCCGCGCTGTTGCCAATCGCCTGCTCGAGCTTGCCCGCGAGCGCCAGCTCAACCTCGATCCCATGAAGGTGCAGAAGCTTCTCTATTACGCGCACGGCTGGCATCTCGCGCTGACTGGCAAGCCGCTGCTCGATCGCTCCGTGGAGGCATGGCAATACGGGCCGGTGCTGCCGGATGTCTACCGCGCCTTCCGGCAGTTTGGCGCACAGCCTATCACCGAGCCGGCCCGCTACTTCGGCATCGACGGCGGAAAGCTGACGCTGCGGCGCTATACGATGCCGGCAACCGATGCGGATCGGGACTACGCCGACCGCATCCTGCGTCGCATCCTCGAGCAGTACGGCGGCTACTCCGGCATCCAGCTTTCCATGATGACGCATGCCGACGGCACACCCTGGGCACAGGCCTGGAGCGAGAACTCCGGCAAACGATATGTGCCCATTCCGGATGCGGAGATCGCCGCCTGGTTCAAGTCCGTCCTGAAGCCGGTGGCCGCATGAGTGCCACACCGCCGGTCCCGGGCCCCGACCCGGAGAAGATCGCCGATATCAGCGCCTCGGCCTTTGCGCCGCGCCTCGCGGGCGTAGCCAGGGCGGCCGAGTTGGCCACTGCGGAAAACGATGAGTTCGACGATGCACGCAAGGCACAGTTTCTCGCCTTCCGCCGCTGGCTCGTCCCCAGCCTCTTCGCGCTCACCGTCGCGTGGCTCGTGTTCGTCGGCTGCATCGTTCTGCGCGAGGAGGTGCGGCACAACCATCTCTCCGATTCCGTACTCATCGCACTGCTGGGCACTGCGACCGCCAATGTCCTGGGACTGCTGGTGATCGTGCTCAAATCCATCTTTCCGCTGGATGTCGACCGCGGCGATATCTAGATCGCCACGGCATTTGTGTTGTCTCCGTACCGGCTTGCCGGTATCCTCGCGTCATCCTCGCCTCGGGAAGGAACACTCATGGATCCGAACAACATGGGTATCGATCCACACCTCGCCTACTTGATGCCGTTCGTCGGAATGTTTGTCCTGGTCGGCATCTTCATCTACATCATCCCTTTCTGGATGATCTTCAAGAAGGCAGGCTTCTCTCCGTGGCTGGCGCTCCTGCTCTTCATCCCGCTCGCGAACATGATCATTCTCTACGTGATTGCGTTCTCCCAGTGGAAGGTCGTTCCAGCGGCGCAGCTCACCGCCGGCTATCCGCCAACCGCGTACCCGCCGGCATATCCGCCCGCCGCCTACCCGCCCGCCGCGCCGCCACCCTCGAATCCAACCGATTCCTACCCGCGCAGTTAGCTCGCCGCAACTCATGAGACGGCAATGCGCAACGCCGTCTCTACTGCATCCTTCACTCGCGGCAGCGCTTCATCGATCCAGGGCGCCCGCCTCCCGTCCTGCACACTCGCCCACACCCGCCGCTTCGCCTCCCATAGCGTCAGTTCAAGCGTGCCGGACTGTATGCCGCGTTTCACATGCCAATGGATACATCCGGGATAGCTGCGCAGCGTTGCTCGCGTGGAGATCCGCAGACCACACCCAAGGCACGCCTTCTCAATCAAAGAAGCGGCACCGCTCAGGCCGCAGCCGGGCGGCACAGCAAACTCGACCTCGGTCATCGCCGTTCCTCCATCGCAGCAAGCCCACAGCTACAGAAATGTTCTAGCATCAATGCAGACTCTCCTATGCCCGCACCGCTCGAAACTCCCCGCGTCCGTTTCGCTCCCTCTCCCACCGGTTATCTGCACGTCGGCGGTGCACGCACCGCGCTCTTTAACTGGCTCTTCGCGCGGCACACCGGCGGCACCTTCATCCTGCGCATCGAAGACACCGACTTCGAGCGCTCCTCTGAGGCGATGGTCGAAGGCATCCTCGAAGGCATGCGCTGGCTCGGCCTCGACTGGGATGAAGGCCCTTTCTACCAGTCGAAGCGGCTCGACCTCTACAAGGCCACCGCGCAGAAGCTGCTCGACGGAGGCCACGCCTATCCCTGCTTTTGCACTAAGGAAGACCTGGAGCATCGCCGCAAGGTCGCATCGGAGGCCGGCAAGCCGCCCATGTACGACCGCCGCTGCAGCATCATCGCGCCCGCGGATGCCGCCGCGCGCCACGCCGCTGGTCAACCCGCAGCCATCCGCTTCCGCGTGCCGGAGGGCGGCGTCACCGCATTCGACGATGCCGTCGTCGGCCGCGTCGAGTTCGCCAACAGCGAGCTCGAAGATTTCGTGCTCCTCCGCTCCGATGGCATTCCCACCTATCACCTCTCCGTCGTTGCCGACGATCTCGACATGCGCCTCACTCACGTCATCCGCGGCGCGGACCACATCTCGAACACGCCCAAGCAGGTTCTCCAGTACCTGGCGCTCGGCACGCCGCTGCCCATATTTGCCCACGTGCCGCTCATCCTCGGGCCGGATAAGACGCGGCTTTCCAAGCGCCACGGCGCCACCTCTGTCACCTCTTACAAGGACATGGGCATCATGCCGGAGGCCTTCCGCAACTTCCTGACACTGCTCGGCTGGTCGCCTGGCGCTGCCGGCAAGGACGCGGACGGACGCGACCGTGAGATATTCGGTTCCAACGAGCTGATCCGGCTCTTCTCACTCGAAGGCATCTCGAAATCGAATGCCGTCTTCGATAACGACAAGCTGGCATGGTTCAACACCGAGTGGATTCGCCGCTCGAGCGCAGAGGAATTGCTGCCGCTGATCCATAGCGAATGGGGCAAGAACGGTTTCATTCCCCAGCGCAGCGAGCCCGATGTCCTCGCCGCTATCGATCTCGTCAAGCCACGCGCCCGCAGCCTCAGGGACTTCGCTACGTCTTTTTGTGCCTACTTCAGCGACCATTTCACCTTCGATCCCGCCGCGGTGACGAAATTTCTGAAGGACTCCACTACCCGTGACCTGCTGGTTGAGCTCGGCGGCCGCTATGACTCCGCGCCGGAGTTTACCGAGACCTCCACCGAGCAATTGCTGCGTGCCTTCGCGGAGGAAAAGGGAGTCAAGCCGGGCGTGCTTATCAATGGCGCGCGTGTCGCGCTCACCGGCCAGGGTGTTGCGCCCTCGCTCTTCGCCGTCATGCTCGCGCTCGAACGCGAGCGCGTGGTGAGCCGACTGCAATCCGCCGCATCCATCAGCGCACCAGCCGCGAGCGCGGAGGCGCCGCAGCCTGCTTGAGCGCGTCGAATCCAGACGTACGCGGCGTCTATAGTGAGCGCCTCGCCGCACTTGAGACCGACCGGACGCGCCTGCGACGTCGTGACAGGTTCTTCGGCTTCAGCAAGCTTGCGTTCGCGATCGTGACCGTCGTGTGCGCCATCTGGTTGGCTCGCGGGCATCCGACCCTTCTTGCCTGGGCGCTGGTTCCTGCACTCGCCTTCGTCCTTCTATGGATCGCTCATGAACGCCTGCTGCGCACACTGGCGGAATCCAAGCGGCTCGAGGCCTTCTATCGCCGCGGGCTCGCGCGACGCGGTGACCAGTGGGCGGGACACGGCGACACCGGCCAGCGCTTTCTCGATCCAAAGCATCTCTACGCGCGCGACCTCGATCTCTTCGGCACCGGCAGCCTCTATGAGCTGATCTCGGAGGCAGCCAGCGCACCCGGCCAGCACACGCTCGCAGACTGGCTGCTCCATCCCGCCGCACCCGCGGAGATTGCCCTGCGCCAGCACGCCGTCCGCGAGCTCACCCCGCGCCTCGATCTGCGCGAGCAGCTCGCGCTCGCCGCCGATGCCGTTCACGAAGGCACACCAGAGGCGCTCATCGCATGGGCCGAATCCAATGACGCCACCGTGCCCGGCTGGCTGCTCTACGGCGCCCCGCCGCTTGCGCTGCTCTGGCTGGCCAGCCTCTTCTATTGGTTCGCCACCAGTACTTACAGCTGGCTGGTTCTCTTCAGCCTCCTCAATGCCGCGCTCACTGCACGCTTCATCGGCGCCGTCAAACGAGCGGCCGTGGACGTGCTCCAGATTTCGCCGCTCCTTGGCCCACTCCACCGTGTGCTCGCCGTGTATGAAGCGGAACCGTTCCACGCACCGCGGCTCACCGCGCTTACTTCTGCACTTCGCAGCGAAGGACTCGCACCCTCACGCGCGATCGCAAAGCTCGAGCGCAATCTTGAATGGCTCGAATCCAGCGACAACTGGTTTGTGAAGCTGGTGAACCGCTTCGTCTTCTGGACTCCCCTCTGCATGCTCGCAGTCGAAACATGGCGGCAACACCATGGCAGCCGCGTGCGCGCGTGGCTCACCAGTGTTGGCGACTTCGAAGCGCTCAGTTCGCTCGCGAGCTTCGCCTACGAGCGCCCAGCGTGCTCTTTCCCCACTCTGCACACAGACGCGCCGGCGCTCGACGCTGTCGGCCTCAACCATCCTCTGCTGCCGCAGGCCACTGCGATTCCGAACGACGTTTCGCTCGACAGTGTCCACGCGCTCATGATCGTCAGCGGTCCCAACATGGCGGGCAAGAGCACGCTGCTCCGCGCCCTCGGTCTGAATGTCGTGCTCGCGCAGTGCGGCGCGCCGGTCTGCTGCAGCAGCCTCACCCTATCGCCACTCGCTGTGGGTGCATCCATCACCGTGCAGGACTCACTGCAGAGCGGTCTCTCGCGCTTTTACGCGGAGATTCAACGACTCAAGCAAATCACCGATCTTGCCGGCGAACAGCCCACATTGTTCCTGCTCGACGAGTTGCTCTCCGGCACCAACTCGCACGATCGCCGCGTCGGCACGGAGGCCTTGCTGCGCAGCCTGCTCGCCCGCAACGCCGTCGGACTCATCACCACGCACGACCTCGCGCTCACCGAGATTGCCGGCGCACTCCATGGCCGCGCTACCAACATGCACTTCGGCGACCAATTCAGCGCCGGAGAGCTGCACTTCGACTACAAGCTCACCCCCGGCATCGCCAACAGCACCAATGCGCTGCAGCTCATGCGCTCGATTGGACTGGAAGTGTAGCCCTCTATCGCGGTACCACAGTTGCCGCGTCGGCCAGCGCGTACGCTGTCACCGCCATCACCGCAGCGTTTTCGCCCAGTTCGCGCGGGTTCACCTTGTCAAACGTGTCCGCCGCCGTGTGGTGATAGTTGAAGTAGTAGCGGCTATCCTGGATCGGCGCAAAGCCGGGCACACCTTTCCCCGTGACGAAGTTAATATCCTCACCGGTTTCCGCGCTGCGTTCGAGCAGCGGCGCCCCGATCGGCGCCAGCACCCGCGACAGCGGCTTCAGCCACTCATCCAGCCCAGCGCCGCCCTGGAAGTAAATCCCGGTCGGATGTCCCGCACCCAGATCGGACTCGATCGCGCCGACATGGTTCTGCAGATCGCCCGCGTAATCCTTCGCATAGGTCTGCGCGCCATACGAGCCCTGCTCCTCGTCCATCCACGCAACAAAGCGCACCGTACGTTTGGGATGAATCCCCAGCTTCTGCAGCAGATGAATCGCCTGCATCGAAACCACGATGCCCGCCCCATCATCGATCGCGCCCGTCGCCAGGTCCCAGGAATCCAGATGCCCGGAGACGATCACGACCTGCTCCGGATGCTCCGTTCCTTTCCAGTCCGCGATCACATTCGCGGTCTCCACCGGCGCCAGCGTCTTCGGCGTCAGCGTCAGGTGCATCTGCACCTCGCCCTGCGATGTCAGATTCTTTACCAGATCAGCGTCTTCGGCCGTCACGGCCGCGGCAGGAATCTTTGGCAATCCCGGCGAGTAGTACGACATGCCGGTGTGCGGCAGCCGATAGTCCGCACCACCGACCGAGCGCACCAGTGTGGCAACCGCACCCAGTGACGCCGCAACACTCGGCGCCGCACCGCGATAGATCACTGCTTCGCCATACGCTTCATCACCGCGGCCCTGCGCCGCCAGCTCTTTATCGAAGCGCTCGTTGAAGAGCAGAATCTTTCCCTTCACCGCATCCTTCGGCAGCGCCTTCAAATCGGCGAACGAATCGACAACAATCAGCGGCGCTGTAATGCCATCCTTCTGCGTCGCGACGCTCCCGCCCAGCGTCGTCAGCACAACCTTCTGTGTTGTCTTCGGTGTCATGCCAGGCCACGCGGTCAGCTCCGCTGTCTCCTCACCGCGCATCCAATGCGGCACCGTTGTTTTCTCAATCGTGACCGTCGCGCCAAGCGCGCGCATCTCTTCGGCCACCCACTCCACCGCATGCCGTGCCTGCGGCGAGCCGGCAAGCCGCGGACCGATGTTGTCGGTCAGGT